>JAUIMD010000064.1 GCA_030433225.1 Bacteroidia bacterium | reverse complement strand
TTCCATTTTTTCGGTGTTGGTTACAAAGTATGGAGAGATGTAACCGCGGTCGAACTGCATTCCTTCCACCACTTCTACGGTAGTTTCTGTTCCTTTAGCTTCCTCAACGGTAATCACGCCTTCCTGCTTTACTTTGTCCATGGCCTCAGCAATTAATTTACCGATGGCAGCGTCGTTGTTGGCAGAAATTTTGGCAACATTTTCGATTTTATCGTTGGTGTCGCAAGGAGTAGATTGTTCTTTCAGGTTGGCTTTAATGGCGGCAACCGCTTTGTCGATACCCGTTTTTAATTCCATTGGATTGGCACCTGCAGCAACGTTTTTCAATCCAACAGTAATGATCGATTGTGCCAAAACGGTAGCGGTAGTAGTACCGTCTCCTGCGTCATCGGCAGTTTTAGAAGCTACTTCTTTCACCATTTGAGCGCCCATGTTTTCAAAAGCATCTTCCAGTTCGATTTCTTTTGCTACAGACACCCCGTCTTTGGTAATTTGTGGTGCACCAAATTTTTTCTCAATAATTACATTACGTCCTTTGGGTCCTAATGTCACTTTTACAGCATCTGCCAATTGATCCACACCTTTTTTCAGCAGATCGCGTGCTTCAATATTGAATTTAATATCCTTTGCCATTTGTTTTAAATTTTACCGTTTTACAATTAAACTTTACCTAAAATATCAGACTGACGCATTACCAGGAAATCCTCGCCATCGAGGTTCAGTTCTGTACCGGCATATTTCCCGTACAATACTACATCTCCTACTGCAACCTGCATTTCTACATCTTTGGTACCGGGACCTACGGCTACTACTTCACCTTTTTGTGGCTTTTCTTTGGCCGAATCCGGAATAATAATACCACTCGCTGTTTTTTCTTCTGCAGCAGCAGGTTTTACTAATACTCGATCTTCTAATGGTTTCATTTGAAAACTATTTTAATGATGTTAAATTTAATTTTTACGGTTCGGATATAGCATGAAGTGTGCCAAATTCGATTTTGTCATGCACAAGGAAAGAACGTGCCAAAATTTCCTATTACACCTCTACATCTCCAAATTCCGGGTAAAAAAAATGTCAGCCTGTAGTGACAAGCTGACATTTAACGTTGCGATGTTCATCGCCTGTATTATTCTTCACCACCTTCTTCGGGCATATCCGTTGGAAACTGGGGTACCGCGTTAGGGTCGATGGTGTTTTCAATGCGTTCTTTAATTTCCGATTCCGCTACTCCCTCACCGCGTGGCACAAATGCTGCCGCTACAATACAGAAGAACAGGATGGCAATGGACAAAGTCCAGGTTGACTTTTCAAGAAAATCGGTTGTTTTGCGCACTCCCATCACCTGGTTCGATGACTGAAAGTTGGATGCCAATCCACCGCCTTTTGAATTTTGCACCAAAATAATTAAGGTCAGAATGACGGCTGCAATTACGATTAAAATGGAAATGATAGTATACATTGTTATTTCGTTTTTTTATTGTCTTTTTTTCGTTGCCTTTTGGCTTTTTTTATCAGGTCGGCAAAGTAAACATTTTTTTCGGGATATTTCAAGCGCAATTTTTCAAATATTTCAATGGCCTTTTTATAATTCTTCTGTGCCAGAAATATTTCCGCAAGTGTCTCTGTAATAATCTCTTTCTCCGGTTCCTGCTTTTGGGTGGATAGATCTACCATTTCCTGTTTCGGAACAGTACTCTCCGCCTCGCTTTTAGGTGTAGAGGGCTTGTACTCCCTTAAAAAACTATCGATGAGCGACCACCGTTCGTCGGTTAAGCCCCCCTGCCCTGGTGCGGATTGAGAAACACTTTCGCGGTTTAACATATCCGCCTCAGGCGTTTCTAACTCGCCCCTTGAGGCTGAGCTTGTGCCAGTTGCAGTTTGTGCTTGCTGAGCGACCGCCCCCTGTTCGGCTAAACTGTCCAGCCACTGCGCAAACGATAAGGTTTCCGAGGGTTGTTCCGGTCCTTCCGCTTCAATTGCTTCTTCTTTTACTTCCGTCTCTTTTGGTTCCGCTACTTCCTCCTCTGGTTGGAAAACCTCAACCTGTTCAGGAGCACTTTCAGGGAGGATTGGCTCAACTTTTTCGTCGTTTTCTCCCTCTGGATTTTCATGATCCTCCACCGGACCGGGTGCCATTTCGATTACTTCCGGTGCTACTTGCGGACTCACTTTTTTTTCGGGGTGGAGGTAGTGGTACAATTTTTTACGGTCTCCCGCATAGGTTGCTACCTGGGGCAATTCCTTTAAAAAAGCAGGATAATCGCTCAACGAAAGAAGCTTGAGGTGCAACACCCGGGCCGACTGAAAGTACGGATATTTCACCACCAGTTCGTGCACCAGTAAGGCCTGTTCTATGGTGGCCTTTTCCGGGTTTTCGATAAGTTCGTTTAACAATTGTGCGTCCAAGGGCAATGCGTTTTACCAGTCGGTGAATGCTTTATTAAATATCTCCTGACTAATCTGGTTGATAATCTCGTTGATTAATTCGTCCTCCACGGCCTGTAACGATTCGGTGCTGGGAAAATCGGCAAAGCCTGAAAATTCCGTTTCAAAATCTTTATCGGGATAAATTCCATTAAAAAAGCGCACATTAATGGCAATGGTAAGCCGTGTTTGTGCAGCAGTTGCATCCTGCGTAATGGCCATGGGGCGTATGTTGTACTGGGTAATTTCTCCTTCAAACTGCATGTCACCGTTACGGTCTACCTGTTGCAAACGGGTTTGGCGTGCGATAAACTCTTTCAGGTACTCTGTAAACGTTTGACTCAGGTTTGGATTAACAAAAGTGGCCTGATTTAAAAAGAACCCTACCGAGTACGTTTTTGCCTGTTCGGGAATGGAAGCACCCGAAAAGGTATAATTAATGGAACACCCGGTAAAAAAGGTAAGCATGGTTACTACCAGCAGGCTTCCCGCTACCCGTCGTTTTATGTTAGCTAATATCATACTCCTTTATTTTACGGTACAGTGTACGTTCCGAAATTCCTAAATCCATAGCGGCATATTTACGCTTGCCATTGTGTTTATCCAGCGCTTTTTTTATGAGCTCAATTTCTTTATCGGCCAACGAAAGCGACTCCTCAACATACTCTTCAGTATCTTCAATATTAAAGTCGTTTTGCGGCATTTTGTACACCTCGTTTTTTACCTCGTGTACGTTGGCGGCACTGGAGGGCATCGCTGTATTTCCGGTATACATTTGTCGCAGTACGCTGGTATTGTCTTTCGACAAGTCCTGTACATCAATGTCGCCTTTGTCAATTATTTCGTGTACCAGTTGTTTCAGGTCGTGCATGTCTTTTTTCATATCAAACAGTACCTGGTACAATATTTCCCGCTCATTTTTAAACGAATGTTCTTCATGCTCCTCCTTATTGTAGATGGCCGGCAACATGGCATTTCCATCGGCAGGCAGGTATTTACGAAGAATGTCTGCACTTATTTCACGGTTTTGCTCAATAACCGAAATTTGCTCGGTGGTATTTTTCAGCTGCCGAATGTTTCCCGGCCACCGAAACGTCATAAGCAGATGCATGGCTTCGTCGGTAAGCCGGATATTGGGCATCCGATATTTTTCAGCAAAATCACGGGCGAATTTCCGAAAAAGAAGTACAATGTCTTCTGAACGATTGCGCAAAGGCGGGATGGAAATAGGAACCGTATTTAAACGATAGTACAGATCTTCCCGAAATTTGCCTTCCTGGGTTGCTTTCAGCATGTTCAGGTTGGTGGCCGCTGCCACACGCACATTGGTTTTAATTACTTTAGAGCTTCCTACACGGATAAACTCACCCGTTTCGAGTACGCGCAACAGGCGCACCTGGGTGGTTAAGGGCAGTTCCCCTACTTCATCCAAAAAAATAGTTCCCCCATCGGCTACCTCGAAATATCCTTTTCGGTCGCTATGTGCCCCGGTAAAGGCACCTTTTTCGTGCCCAAACAGTTCCGAATCGATGGTTCCTTCCGGAATGGCTCCACAGTTTACGGCGATGTAGGTGCCGTGTTTCCGCGATCCGTATTGATGTAAAATCTGGGGAAAAATCTCTTTTCCGGTTCCGCTCTCTCCTGTAATCAGCACTGATAAATCCGTGGGAGCCACCTGCAAAGCAATGTCAATTGCCCGGTTTAACCCTTCCGAATTTCCAATGATTCCAAATCGTTGTTTAACCGACTGAATATCCATAAATCTACCTAACCTGAAATTTTTGCAGTAAAGTCTGCCAAAGTTACAATTTTATCTTACTCTGTTAAATTAAAACTGCTATTTTTGAGCATCGGTTTTTACCCATCACGTCAACAAAAATATGAGCATTTTAATCGTTATTCCTGCCCGCTATGCGTCCACCCGATTTCCGGGAAAACCTTTGGCCCTCATTTCCAACAAACCCATGATTCAGTGGGTGTACGAAAATGCCACCAAAACCGGGTTGGATGCGGTGGTAGCTACCGATGACACACGTATTTTGAATACCGTTTCAGGTTTTGGAGGAATAGCGGTAATGACTTCTCCCGATCATCCCAGCGGAACCGATCGGTGCCGCGAAGCCGCAGAAAAATACATGCAATCCAGCGGTAAAAAATTCACCATTGTAGTGAATATTCAAGGAGACGAACCGTTTATCCAACCGGAACAAATTTTGGCATTAACAGATTGCTTTGCATCCCCCACTGTGGATGTAGCTACCCTGGTTACTCCGGTAGATTATTCTGCTGAATTTAAGCAATTGCAAGATGCCAACCGGGTAAAAGTGGTTACCGCCAAAAACGGACGGGCCCTTTATTTTAGTCGGTCCGTAATCCCCTTTAACCGAAACAGCCCCGAAGAAAACTGGCTGCAGGAACACCCCTACTTTTTCCACATTGGGATGTATGCGTTTCGGTTAACTGTATTGCAGGAAATTACAGAACTGCCCGTTTCTTCATTGGAACAAACCGAGCGCCTGGAACAATTGCGGTGGCTCGAAAACGGGTACGTAATACAAACCGCGGTGACGCACCAGCATTCTATTGGGGTGGACACTCCGGAAGATTTGGCGCGCCTGAATGCGAAACTTCAAACCCAGGCGTAAATTTGAAAAGGAGCTGGTACATAAGCCTCATTATGGCATTGCTGTTTTTGGCTACACCAAAGGTAAAGGCAGAAATTGCTGCCCTGGAGGTGGATGCCCCAAACGTGGTAATGGCCGGCGTACCCTACACCTTTGAAGTTCAACTTCCTCCCACCCACACCGATTCGGTAACCTTATGGATTAACAACCAGGCACAAACCCTTGCCTCACACAACCACCAGGCTGAATTCCAATACACTTTCCAACAAACGGAAACCCTCAACATACAACTTGGCCATCAGCGTTTCAGTAAAAGCTACCGGCCAATTCCTTTAGGCTTATCCATCATTCCCCCCTTTTTAGCCATTTTGTTTGCCCTGTTGTTTAAAGAAGTTTTTACAGCCTTGCTGCTGGGTATTTTTTCAGGCGCATTTATCCGGTATTATTTTAGCGGAACATCGTTTATTGAGAGTATAGGCAAAGGGTTTTTACGGGTGGCAGATCACTATATCCCCAATGCGTTTGATGATGGCGGACATGTTTCCATCATTCTATTTTCAATGCTTATCGGGGGTGTGGTGAGCCTGATTAGTAACAATGGCGGAATGAATGGCTTTGTGCAAAAACTATCCGGCCTCGCACGTTCAGCGCGTTCCACCCAAATGGTTACCTGGTTTTTGGGGATTTTCATTTTTTTTGATGATTATGCCAACACGCTGGTGGTAGGCAATACCATGCGCCCGGTAACCGACAAGTGGAAAATTTCACGCGAAAAACTGGCCTATATTGTTGATTCCACCGCTGCCCCCATTGCGTCCATAGCATTTGTTACCACCTGGATAGGTGCTGAACTCAGCTACATAAAAGAGGGCCTGCAGGCCATTGGCCTCGACGAAAGCCCGTATTCGGTATTTCTTCACAGCATTAAATACTCCTTTTATCCCCTGCTTACCCTGGCATTTGTTGCCATGCTCATTTGGAAAAAGAAAGATTTTGGCCCTATGCTGAAAGCCGAGCGCCACAGTCAAACTAAGGGAATTCACCAATGGCATCCTCAAGCGAATGTTTCAGAACAGCAAAAAACTTCGGCCTGGTACAATGGAGTATTACCGGTTTTTGTTATTGTTGCCGGCACCATTATCGGACTGTTTTACACCGGTTTTGCGCCAGAAATTTGGGCCGACGTTACCTTATCGTTTCCTGCAAAGGTATCGGCCACAATTGGCAATTCAGATTCGTACAAGGCCTTAATATGGGCATCGGCGGTAGCTACGCTGGTTGCCCTGGGGCTAACCCTTTCGCAACGTTTGGCCAACCTGCGCCAAAGCATGGAGTTTCTTCTGGACGGCTACAAAAGCATGTTGCACGCCATTGTCATTTTAATATTGGCATGGGGACTTGCCGAGGTAAATCATGAACTACAAACCGCACACTTTATTGCGGGGGCATTGGTTAACTTTAATTTTTCTGCATGGATGCTCCCCGCACTTACATTTGTTTTGGCCGTAGTAATCTCTTTTTCAACTGGCTCATCCTGGGGCACCATGGCCATTTTGTATCCGTTAATAATACCCGCCACCTGGATGATTGCGCAAAATGGCACCCACGAGTATGCGTTCACCCTTAACATTTTGTACAACGTTATTTCGTGCGTACTGGCAGGAGCCGTGTTGGGTGATCACATTTCCCCCATATCCGACACCACCATAATGAGTTCGCTTGCCAGTTCGTGCAACCACATTGCACACGTTAAAACCCAGTTGCCCTACGCCCTGCTGGTTGGTGGGGTATCGCTTGTAGCCGGTACACTGGCCACTTCTGTGGGGATGCCAGCCCTGGCCGCACTGGCTTCCGGTTTGGTTTTATTGTTTCTATGCATTCATTTCCTGGGCAAAGACAGTACGCTCTCCTGACTATTTTTTAAAATTTACCTCAACGCATTTTGCATTTTTTCATAAATTTGGTCTAAATCAATAAATACCAAATTTTTATGAAAAAGGTTCTCATCGTATTTGCAGTAATCATTGCCCTGGTTGTAATTTGGCTTTTTACGCTACCCGGTGCATATGAATTGGATCGATCCGTTACCATTGAAGCCCCGCAAGAGGTGGTTTTTGAAAAAGTAGCCAATTTTAAAGAATGGCCTACATGGTCGCCCTGGCTTATTATGGATGCGGACGCTACCATCACCTATGGTGGAACCATGATGGAAGTTGGATCAGGTTACGAGTGGGAAGGCGAATTGGTAGGAGCGGGAGAAATGGAGCTAACCGCCCTGGAGGGCATGAGCAGGGTGGATTACGACCTTCGGTTTAAAACGCCTTACGAATCAGAAGCGCAGGTATATTTTACACTGGAAGCAGTAAACGATTCGGTAACTACCGCCACCTGGGGCATGACTGGGAAAATGCCGTTTTTCATGCGCTTTATGATTAAAATGATGGTCAACTGGATTAAAATGGATTACGACCGCGGCCTTGCCATGCTAAAAGATTATGCTGAAACAGGCGAGGTACTATCCCGCATAAAATATGGCGAAGTTGTGGAAGTGGATGGCTTTTCCTACGTAGGCATACGCCACCAGGCCACCAAGGAGGAAATTGGTGCACTTATGCAACAGGATTACAGTGCCTTGCAAAGCTTGTTTACCGAAAATGGGTATGTGGTGGATGGCGCTCCCCTTTCCGTGTATTATGAAATGGATTATGCCACAGGTGTGATTGATTTTGCCACGGCATTTCCGGTAGAAAGCCTGGATGGGATTGAGGCTCCTTCCACCTTTGTTAAAGAAAAGATTAAAGCCGGAAAAGCCTTTACGGTGATTCATACCGGTAAATATGAGCACATTGGCAATGCGTGGAGTGCGGCGATGCAATATACCCGCACCAAAAAGCTGAAAGCAGATATGAAAGCAACCATGTGGGAAGTATACACCAACAGCCCGATGGAAGTAAGTCCGGAGGATTACGAAACGGTATTGTACCTGCCCCTTAAATAAAACAACAAAAAAATTGGAATATAGAGTCCCGGTAAGGTAATTATACTTTGCCGGGATTTTTATTGGCATAATCTTTCCAGCTGGTGTATTTCTTTTCTTTTGATAAATTCTGATTTTGCAGGTAATGACAAAAGGCTGCCGCAAGACCATCAGTAGCATCCATTTGTTTAGGGATA
>JAUIMD010000063.1 GCA_030433225.1 Bacteroidia bacterium | reverse complement strand
TTGTACGAAATGTGCGACACCAACAGACTGAGCGCCTGCAATTTATCCACCTTAAATTGAAAACTTCCATTGGCTTGTGTAGTAGTGCCTGAGGTGCTGTGTGCCAAAAACACATTCGCGTATTCTATGGGCTCCCCCGTTTTTTCATCAGTAATGGTTCCGGTAATTATCAAGGTTTGGCCGTTTAAAGGAGGGACCAACCACACGCCCCCGCACAAAAGCAGCCAACACACGAGAAATCTGCATACCGATGAAAGGGAATTTTTACGCACGTTTCAAAGATTTGGTTTTAAAATTACAAACAACAGCCATGCCAAAGTGCAACAAATGAGCAAGGTAAACAATTTTTTTTTAGATCGAATCTTGATATACGAACGACGGCCGCCTTTTCGGCAATTGCATTTACTTTGTAGCTTTATGCCAAAACTAAACGTTAGTATTCCACCCATGCGCACCTTTTTTAAAAGTTTTGTCTGGATTGCCTTATGCTGTGCTACGGCCTGCCAACCGCAACCCACTTACCAATACATCGACTTGTCTAAATTTGAAGACGGCATCCATCATTGGGATTTGTACAGCCGCATTCGCAGTGTGGAACGTTTGGATACCGCAGATATTCGGGGCATTGCCGATAACCTGCTGGCTTACCAAAATGCCGATGGCGGGTGGCCCAAAAACATCGACTGGCTGTGCACTTTACCGGCAGACTCTGTACTGGGTGACCTGAGCGAACGCTACCGGCAAAGTACGTACGATAACCGCAATGTGTATCCACAAATTGAATACTTATCATCGGTGTACCAACAAACGGGTGAAAAAAAATATAAAATTGCTGCCGAAAAAGGCTTTGCGTACATTCTGCAAACCGAAAACCCTACCGGGGGCTGGCGGGGCTGGGATGCCGATGTCATCACCTTTAACGACGATGTAATGACCGGCATTATGGATTTACTTTTGGATGTGAAACTTCACCACACAAAATACGATGGGCTGCCAACACCTTTACGGCAAAAGCTATTGGCTGCCTACGAACGCGGGTTGCAGGTAATTTTAAAATGCCAGGTAGAAATAAACGGACAGAAAACTGCCTGGTGCCAGCAGCACGATTTTGAAACCTACCTGCCGGTGCAGGGTAGGGCCTACGAACACCCCAGTGTTACGGCACGCGAAAGTTGCGACATCATCTTGTTTCTGATGCGCATTGAACCTGCAGACACCGCAGTAAAAAATGCGATAGAAGCGGCCGTCAGTTGGTTAAAAGACGTGCAAATTGAAGGCTATCGCTATGGGGATTTTCCCATATCAGAACGGCCCTACCACCAAACCACCATTGATTTCGACCGGGAGTTTGTGCCCGATTCCACCGCCCGCCCGGTTTGGGCACGGTATTACGACCTGGAACAAAGCAAGCCCTTCCTCTCCTTACGAAACGGAGAAATTGTGTACGATTTAAAGGACATTTCGTTTGACCGCCGGGTAGGGTACGAATGGTACGGCTTTTGGCCAGAAAAGGTGCTCGCCGCCTACCCCGATTGGAAGCAGCGCAATCCGTAACCTTCAGGGGAACGATGCGTTTACGCGGGGAATTACCTCTTCCCCAATGAGTCGGATGGCTTCCAACAATTGAGCATGCGACAGGCCTGCATTGTCCATTTGAAAGGTGAAGCGGGAAATACCGCCCAAAGCATCGCTGTGGCGTTTTATTTTGGCAGCTACCTCCTCCGGATCGCCAACTACAATGGCTCCTTTTTCACCGGTTTGCGATAGAAAGCCCGGCCAGGTAACCGGCCCCCAACCTCTTTCCCGGCCAATTTTGGTAAACATTTCGGCATATCCCGGATAATAATTTTCTACGGCCTCCTTCTTGTTTTCGGCCACATAGCCCAGCGAGTGCAATCCCACCTTTAAGGTTTCGGGGGAATGTCCGGCCGCTTTTCCGGCTTCCCGGTACAAATCAATTAAAGGACGGAACCGGTGAGTTTCTCCGCCAATCACCGCTACCATCAGCGGCAGCCCCAGTTCTCCGGCACGTCGAAAAGAAGCAGGGGTGCCTCCTACCCCAAGCCATACCGGCAACACAGGTTGCAATGGGCGTGGGTAAATGCCTTGTTCTTCCAAAGCCGGACGGAATTTCCCTTTCCAGCTTACCGTTTCCTGCGCCCTAATTTGTAGCAGCAAATCCAGTTTTTCGACAAACAAAGCGTCATAGTCTTTCAGGTCGAGGCCAAACAATGGAAAGGAGTCGATAAACGAACCGCGTCCTACCACCATTTCGGCCCTGCCTTTGCTAATCAGGTCCAGCGTGGCATATTGCTGAAAAGCACGCACGGGATCAGCAGCGCTTAACACGGTCACGGCACTGCTTAACTTAATTTGCTTTGTTTGGGTAGCCGCCGCAGCCAGTATTACTGCGGGAGCGGCATCCAAAAATTCTTTTCGGTAATGCTCACCAATTCCGAACACGTGCAGCCCTTTTTCATCCGCAAATTTTATGCGTGCCAATAATTCTTCCATGGCACGTGCATTTTCTGCCTGCCCGGCTTGCTGATGCTGCATGCCACCTGCAAAGCTGTCTATACCAATTTCCATATACTTAAAAATTACAGGCCCACCCCGGACCTTGCAGGTTCAAACAAAGGCGATATACCAGATGTTTACAGGCCAAAAGCATTTGTTGCTGATGGCAGTATATGAGCACTTTGCATTGCAAATGCCGATGCCAAATAAGCTAAAAACCACAGGTAAAGTAGGATTTGTTGAGCCCCTTTTTTATATATTTGGGCAAATCCAAACACAGAAGTGATATGAATACATTTAAAATTAATGGACGGGTGAAACAGGCCTTTGTTGTACTGGCAGCCGTGCTGCTGACATCGGCCTGTAGTTCGTCCGGATCGTCGGAGGCGGAAGCGGACTCCGGAAAAATTCTTCCGTACCCCATCCATCAAAAAAAGCTCGATAATGGTGCAAACGTTGTAGTGGTGGAATATCCCAGTCCGGGGCTGGCCGCATTCCAGATTATTGTGCGCGTGGGTTCGCGGGATGAGGTGGAAGCCGGAAAAACAGGCTTTGCCCACTTTTTTGAACACATGATGTTTCGGGGAACCGAAAAATATTCGAACGATGCCTACAACGAAGTATTAAAATCCATTGGAGCGGCGGCCAATGCCAATACCTGGCTTGACCGCACGGTGTACCACATGACTGGTAATGCTGCCATGCTCGATAAAATGTTTGACCTGGAATCTGACCGGTTTATGCATTTGAAATATTCCGTGCACGACTTTAAAACCGAGGCAGGCGCAGTGAAGGGGGAGTATACCAAAAACAATGCGAGCCCCTACCAGCAACTGAATGAAAAAACATCGGAAGTGGCCTTTCTGGAACACACCTACGGGCACACCACCATGGGGTATTGGGAAGATGTAGTGGACATGCCCAACCAATACGAATATTCCATGCAGTTTTTTGACCGTTTTTACCGCCCCGAATATTCCACCATTTTGGTAGTTGGCGATGTAAAATTTGACGAAGTGTACCAGTTGGCAGAAGAATATTTTGGAGTGTGGGAAAGAGGCGATTATGTAACCGATGTACCGGAAGAGCCCGAGCAAACCGAAACCCGCTATGCCCACGTTCAAAAGGCCGGTTTTCCTCCCTACCTGGAGTTGAATTACAAAAGCCCTGCCTTTAACGACACTTCCGTGGAAGTAGCTGCGCTGGACATTGCATCGATGATGCTGTTTTCAGAGCGTTCGGATTTGTACAAACGCCTGGTGCTGGAAGAGCAAAAAGTACGTTCGCTGTACGGTGGATATTGGTTTACACGTGATCCTTACCTCTATTCGATAGCCACCTCGCTGGTGAATGAAGAGGACATGCCCTATGTAAAATCGGTGATTGACAGCACCGTGCAGGCTTTTAAAGATGAGCCGCTGGATGCCGAACTGCTGGAACAAAGCAAATCCAAACTGAAGTACGGTGCGGTAATGGACATGGACAGCCCTTCGTCTATAGCCGATAACCTGGCATTTTTCATCTGGATTACCGGGGAGCCGGAATCGATGAATAACATTTATGCCACCTACGACCGGGTTACCGTAGAGGATGTGCAAAAGGCCGCACAAAAATTCTTTGACCCGTCCAAACTCACCATTTCAACCATTTCGTCACAAACAGAAGGAGGATTATAAAATGAGAAAAACATTTAGCATAGTACTGCTTCTTGCAAGCATTTGGGTAACGGCTGCGTTGCATGCCGAAATAAACGTAATTGAGCTGAAAAAACCGGGCTCCCCCAAAATGGTGGTAAAAGTGCGTTTTCAGAACGGCTCCATTGCCGACCCGCAAGGTAAAGAAGGGCTCACCGACCTCACCGCATCTTTAATGATGGATGGAGGAACGGATGCCTACACCAAATCGGAGATAAATGAGCTGATATACCCCATGGCTGCCAACTACTCAAGCCATACCGATAAGGAAGTGACGACGTTTACCTTTACGTTTCCCAAAGTTTTTACCAATGAGTTTTACCCCATCATTTCCGGGTTGCTGCTGCATCCTACTTTGGAAGAAGCCGATTTTAACCGCGTAAAGTCCAATACGCTCAACTATTTAACGCAGGTGATCCGTGCCTCTTCCGACGAAGAATTCTCGAAGAAAGCGCTGGAGGAAATGTTGTTTGAAGGCACCCCCTATGCGCACATGGTGGCCGGTACGGTGGAAGGTGTAACCTCTATTACACTGGAGGATGTGAAAAATCATTACCGGAACTTTTTCACCAAAAACAACGTAAGTATAGGCATTGCCGGAGATTACCCCGCAGAGCTGGTGCAAAAGCTAACCACCGACCTGGGCGAACTGGCCGATGTGGCAGTAGAACTACCCGAAATGCCCGCCATTGAAATGCCCGAAGGCGTAAATGTGCGCATCGTGGAAAAGGAAAATGCACTGGGGTCCGCTATTTTTACCGGGTACCCCATTGACATTACCCGTGCCGACGATGAATTTGCCGCCCTGATGGTGGCCAACTCGTGGTTGGGTGAACACCGCAAATCGTACAGCCGCCTGTATCAAAAAATACGTGAAACCCGCTCCATGAACTATGGCGATTATACCTACATTGAATGGTACGACAACGGCGGGCGCCATCAATTGCCCTTAACCGGGGTGCCCCGAATGACCAATTACTTTTCCATTTGGATTAGACCGGTACAAATTGGCGACCAATTGCGCATGCAATACCCCGAGTTGAAAGATGTAACCATTGGACATGCCCACTTTGCCATACGCCTGGCCCTGCGCGAAATTGATTTGCTCGTGAAGAACGGTATGGATCCGGATGAGTTTGAAAAGACCAAACAGTTTTTGCGCAGCTACATAAAACTGTACATCCAAACGCCGGATAAGGAATTGGGCTTTTTAATGGACTCCCACTTTTACGGGCGTACCGATTACATTGCCGAGGTGGATGCCTTGCTGGCTAAGGTTACACTGGAAGAAGTAAATGCAGCCATTCGCAAGCATTTTCAAACCCAAAACATGGACATTGTTATTATTACCGATGATAGCGAAGCAAAAGCACTGGCCAACAGTTTTAAACAAAACCTGACCTCTAAAATGAGCTATTCGAACCAGGTAAAAGCCGAATTGCCACAAGAGGTGTTGGACGAAGATGCGGAGGTGGAAAACTACCCGCTCAACATCAAAAACGTAGAAATTATAAGCAGCGAAATTCCTTTTGTAAAATAAAGCACTGCCTAACAACGCTAAAAGCCGGAAACAGCCCTTGTTTCCGGCTTTACCTATACGCAACCAAATTTTGAAACCATGAACCCTACTATTACCCTGAAAGATATTGAGGCGGCCGGAAACCGGATTCACCGGTACATCAACCAAACCCCGATACTGACTTCGAGCCTGTTAAACGAATGGCTGGGTCACGAGCTGTATTTTAAGGCAGAATGCCTGCAAAAAGTGGGTGCTTTTAAAGCCCGTGGCGCCTGCAATACCGTGTCGTGGTTACTAGATAAACCGCATAAACCCGGCCGTATCATTGCCAACAGTTCCGGGAATCATGCACAGGCGGTTGCGTGGGCAGCAAGCCAATTTAAGCTTCCTTCCACCTTGTTTATGCCCGCCTATTCGTCGCAGGTAAAAATACAGGCAACCCGGGCATACGGGGCACACATTGAATTGTGCGAAAACCGCAACGTGGCCGATGAAAAAGTTACGCAGGCCTCAAAGGTAGACGGGAACTATTGGATTCCACCCTTTAACCACCCTCAGGTAATTGCCGGGCAAGGCACCATAATGCTGGAAGCTTTGCAGCAGGTAAATGCGCTTGATGCGGTTTTTGCAGCCTGCGGAGGTGGCGGGTTGTTATCCGGCACGCTGGTAACTACCCGGGCGCTATCGCCTGCAACCCAAATTTTAGGGGTGGAACCGCTTCAGGCGAATGATGCAGCAGAATCGCTTAGGAGAAATGCCATTCAACGGCTGCAGGATATTCCCAAAACCCTGGCAGACGGGGCGATGACCATGGCAATTGGTGAACTTACCTTTGCCCACCTGAAACAGCTGGATGGTATGTATGAGGTGGATGAAGAGCAGATTATTTACTGGACGCAATGGCTTACCCATTTATTGAAACTCCACATTGAACCCACCAGCGCTATGACGATGGAAGGCGCCTTTCAATGGCTTAAGCAGCAGAAATCAAAGAAGCGGATTCTGGTGATTTTATCAGGTGGAAACATTGACCAGGAAACCCAGCAGAAAATTTGGCATACCAATGTGCTGGATACCCGCCCCAATGCATAGGCTTCGGAAAAACATGCTGTGCGGGAATGCCCAAACTATTTTCCTACCGGATTTTCCAGCAACATGCCATCGCGTTTTATGGGTTTGTTGATGCCTTCAATTTCGGCATCCTTCAGTAAAATGGCATTGGGGCAAATGTACGAAACCGGCACACCCGCCAGCGTGGGTTTCAGGTAATTGCCTGCTTCGCGCTGGTTGTACAAGGTGTTGTGTACCAGTTCTTCGTTGCTAATTCCCAAAACATTCGACAGGTTTTTGGACGAAATTTTCTCGTTACTTACCGACCGAAGCAAGGTTTCCTCGCCGGTTTCCACATCCACCTTGTAATAATTGATGGGTGCGTAGTTGCTGCTGGTTTCCAAGGGCTTAATTAAAATGGCATAATTCAGGCCCTCTTCTTTCGCTTTGGCAATCAGGTCGTTCTTGAGCTGTTCCTTGCTTTTGGTATCCGCTGCTTTAATCATTACGTTGCTGGGGCTCACCGAAAAGGAGGTAGACCCCATGCCAATGTAATTGCGGTTATGCCCGTTTGACTTGGGTTGTTTGGAGGTTGGCGTGCGGTTGTTCAGCTGATTTTTCAAAATTCCGTTTTCCACCAGCAATAATGAATCGGGTGGAATCACGCCTTCCCGGTCAATTTCGTAGGAGCCATACAAAGGCACATTGTTGTATTCTTTCAGGGTTGGAATGTCCGTAATGGACAGCTCTTTGGTAATCACCTTGTTGTCGTAGCGCGAATCCCAGGTGCGGCGGTTGGAGTTTAAAATGCCTTTGTAGGTATCGTTTATCAGGGGCGAACGGTAGGTAATCAATCCGTTGCCGGGATAAAACAGACGTTGAAAAATAATTTCGGGAACGGCCTTTCCGGTTACCAGTACGGGGCCGTTGTAGCTTTCAAGGTAAGGCTCCATCTGGCATTTTTCCACCAGGTTGTCTGCCATTATCCGGGCATCCTTTTTCATTTGTTCCAACGAGGGAAGCTTGCTGAGATCGTCGGCATAATAGGCCAGAAAATCACCGTCTAAATCATTCTCCTGCGTGTACGACAGGGCCACCACCGCAATTTTGTAAAATACCTGCGGCATCACAATTTCGGTGCCTTCGTTGTTCACGTAATAATCGGTGGAGTTCTGGTACATGATGTACACCTTGGAGTCGATAATTTCGTTGTAATCGGCAAAAACGGACGATATATCGCGTGCACGACTTTCCAGCTCCTGCACATCGGGTTTATTTTTTATGGGCGTGCGGTAGTATTTCTGTGGTTTTTCGCGGCTGAAATCCGGGGCCGTTAAATCATTTTTGGTCAGCCCTTTGCGGCGCATAGCCTCTTCCTTGTTTTTGTACAGCTCCGATGCATTTTTATACACGTTGTTGGTCATAATCCAGTAGGCACGTCGTATGCCCAGGTAGTCATTATCCAGCGG
>JAUIMD010000648.1 GCA_030433225.1 Bacteroidia bacterium | reverse complement strand
CTGGCCAATGACAACGCTGAAACGGATGCTGCAGAAGAGGTAAACCAACTGCAAATTATGCATGCCGAAAAGAGCATTGAACCCGACGAAACGGCAACAAACCTAACCATGAAACAGAAAATCCGCCCCTCGGCTTTGGGGATGGAAGAAACAAGTACTACAGCTACACAGGCCGGGAAGGATTTTGAAGCCACCGCACCTGCCTTTACTCCATTACAGGGCGATTCTTTACTCAGGGTTCAACTTAAGGCATGGCTAAAAGAACAGAAACTTACCCCCCGGGGCACAGTGGAATTAAAGATTGGTTTTGAGGGAAATACAAATCCTGCCCGGGTTACAGTGGTGAAAGGTTTTGATGCCGAAGCGAACAAAGCAATACAATTTTACATTATGAATAAAACGCAATGGGTAAATAAAAACCCCGAGGCGTTTATAGAAAGTGAGTTTACCTATATATTCTCCTTGTAATTAGAACATACAAACTATGAAAGTTGACGTATCATCACACTTATATTCGCTTCCTATTAAAAACCCGTTGGTTGTAGGAAGTTCCGGAATTACCTCCACCGCTGAAAAGGTTAAAAAGGTTGCCGATGCCGGTGCCGGTGCCGTTATTATGAAATCCATTTTTGAAGAGGAAATTAACCTCCAGTTTTTGGACGAAATGAGGAAACTGGAAGTAAACGATGCCAACCTTGAGTTTTTGGACTATTACGATTACGAATTGCGAAAAAATGCGCTGGATGCTTATTGCGAAGAATTAAAAGAAGCCAAAAATCAGGTTTCGATACCGGTTGTGGCATCCATTAGTTGTGCCAGTGCCGGAGAATGGATAAACTTTGCCAAACCCCTGGAAGAAGCAGGAGCTGATGCCCTGGAAATTAACGCCATGTTTTTACCGGTGGATATGAGTAAAACTGCAGCCGATTACGAAAAACTTTTTGTGGAACTGCTTACCAAACTAAAGGCAGAATTATCCATACCGGTTGGTATTAAATTATCCCCCTATTTTTCGCACCTTCCTCAGTTTGCTGCTAAAATTTCGAAAAAAGTAGCCGGAATCACCCTGTTTAACCGGTTTTACAATCCTGACATTAACATCCACGATTCGAAACTGATAACCGGTCCGGTTTTTTCGTCGCCGGGCGATTTTTACAACACGCTGCGCTGGACAGCCTTATTGAGCAGTGCGGTGAAAGTACCCTTAAGTGCATCTACCGGCATACATACCCCTGAAACCATGATTAAAATGCTCATGGCCGGTGCCGAAAACACCCAGGTCGTTTCAGCTTTATACCTGCACGGCATTAAGCACATACAGGCCATGCTGAGCAAACTGGAAGCGTTTATGCTGGAAAATGATTTTGAGAGCCTTGCAGACTTAAAAGGTAGGGTTAAAATGGAAAATGGTTTGCAAAACACTTTTCAGCGTGTTCAGTTTATGAAGTATTTTGGAAGCGGATCCAGCATGATTGATATTTAACGGCTTAGTCAAGCTCCAAATCAAGTCGTTTACGCAATTCCTCCAGGGCCGGGTTCTTTTCCAACA
>JAUIMD010000647.1 GCA_030433225.1 Bacteroidia bacterium | reverse complement strand
ATGCACCGTATTGGGCGTACCGGCCGTGCTGATAAAAGCGGAGTGGCAATAACGCTGGTAGCTGAGCGAGAACAGGGCTTACTGGCCAACATCGAGGGAATGATGCAAGTTGAAATTCCCAGGGTACCGCTGCCCGACGCTGTTGAAATTTCAGAAGTGCTTACCCCCGATGAAATGCCAAAAGTGTCTATGCCCAACATCCAGGTGAAAAACACGGTTGATATTCAAACCAATGCTGCCTTTCACGAAAAAAAGGAGAAAAACAAAAAGACCAACTCCAAAGTAAGGCATGTGGAAAAAATGAAGAAGAAGTACAAACGCCCCAAAACACGTGGCCAAAAACGCAAGTAAGGCCGGCACTTTGGCTTTTGAGCATTCCCGATTAATTGATATATTTAGTTCTGCTAACAACATGCCCCTGGTGGTGACTACTGCCGGTGGTTTGTGGTAATTTTTATCCCTATGGCAAACAAGGCTTGGTATACGAGTAAACACATTCCCTATTTTATATGCTTTTTTTGGTTTGTGACCCTACCTTTGTGCGGTTTGGCTCAACCCAAAGACGCCGGTAAAACCGATACCACCAGCCAAAAAGCACCCCGAATAGAACTGTCGGAGGTTTCCATTAAATCGGCGGAAACACAGATTAAAACCAAAAAAATAATTGAAAACCTGATTACCCAGGCGGCCATTCAAAAATTGCAGAAACACAGCGATTCCATTTTGTATGTGGTGGATACCAGCCTGGTTGGGCTTAAGCAGCAAATGTTTCAGACCAAAAGCATTCGTTACCTCGAAAACCGCAAATTACGCCTGGGCATACAGCAACGAAAAATTGAACAGGAAAAAGCCCTGTTGGCCGGAATTGTAAACCAGTTAAGTGCAAGCATCGAGTACGTGTCGAAAGAAAACAACCGTTGGAAAACTGCCCTGAAACGCTACGAAGAATCGGGACAATCGGAGGTGGTTGTAAAACGTTTAAAAAACAGTACGGCATTTCTTGACTCGGCGGTAGTGCAAATTGCTCAAAAAAACGAAAGCGTATTGGGCATACTGGACGACAATACGGAAATGAGCATAAACATACAGGAGCAAATTGACAATACCACCCGGCAAATAACTGCCTTGCAGTCCGGGTTGTTCCGGGCCGATCATCCCAGCCTGTTTGCCCTGAAATATACGGGTACCAGCAATTGGCAGATACGGGACAAGGTGAAACGCTTTTTTGCCAACGATTATTACGAATTGCAACAATACCTCTCCATTAACCGTATGAATTTGGTGCTGACCACCCTGGTGTTTTTTCTGTTTTTATACTTATTTGTGCAGCATAAAAACCGCGCCCCCAGTTCCGAGTCGGGATTTGGATATTTGTACAAGGTGCGTTTCTCCAAAATTATTTCGCGCCCCATAAGTGCCGCAATTATTTTGGCATTTATGTTTGCCGTAACCATATTTCGCGACCGTCCGCTGGCATTCAGGGATGTAAGCGGGTACATCATAATTCTTCCCTTGTGGTTTATTATGCGGGTTATGGTGGCACGGCGTTT
>JAUIMD010000646.1 GCA_030433225.1 Bacteroidia bacterium | reverse complement strand
GTCATTCACAGCCTCCCAGCTGGTGGAGTAATTCTTAAACACCGATCCCGGAATGAAAATATTTAAGATATCAAATTCAAATTTAGAGGTGTAATTATTGGCGGAATTGATGTGAGGTTCTGGCTTAAAGGCCGCAACGTTTTCGGCAGCATAGGAGTAATCGGAAATTTTATTATAAACCAGGTCGCCTACAGGACGTTTGCGCCAGCTTATGTATTTTGATTCCTCAAGGCATGCTTCTACGTATGCAATCGGAATTTCTTCCTGAAACGCAAAGTCAGGTGGAAGCATGGAGCGATAAACTTCAATGTCGTAAACCGTGCCTACCTTGACATTGGGTACCGCAACTCTTATGCGATAATAGTTTTCGGTTACTCTTTCTTTAAAAATACACTCTTTACCAACTTTTTCTTCTACTATCTCACCATTTTCCAGGTTAAAAACTTTTACGCGAACACCACTGTCTTTATCTCCCGGAAAACTGAAGGAGGAGTAATCCACTCCAGCTTTTTTTAAGATTTTTACCCGCCTTGTTAGCGTGAATTGAAACTCATTGGCATTAAAGTAACCGTATTTGCAAAGCACCACGGCAGCGGCTGAAGTGTCGGGTTCATAGCTGGTCATTTCCAGTTCTTCCATGGAAACTTTTCCAAACTTTATAGGGGATTTTGCATATGCACCAAGGCTAAACATGCAGGCCAGTGCCAATAAAATATTTAATCGGTTCATGATCAGATTAGCTTAAAGGGTCGTATATTTAATTTAACGTATGGGTCGAAAATAGTTAAAAAGTTTAAAATTTCAAGTTGAAAAATAACAGCGCAAAGAAGTTCTAAATTGCTTTGTTGCTTTAAGTGGCAGTGTGTCAGATTGATTGGCGGAAAGGTGTAATGTAAATAATACGTTAATTTAGATGCTTTTTAAGCAAGCTGGTAACAGGCAACAGCTATGTCTGAGTTTAGTCGTGGATTTCTTATGGTGTTTTTAATGAAAATTGCGCACCTGAAAAGTTTTTGAAGAGCGAAATAGAGCCCTACTCTTGAAAAAAGCCCGAAAAAGGTAAGCAGTGTTAAATACGTAGGTGGAACATGGTATAAAATAGTACTTTTGCCCGACAATAATTGTCAGTAACCCGATTATGAAGTTTACTCTCGAAAAAACCGACGCATATTCTTCGGCCAGGGCAGGTAGCATTGACACCGACCATGGTACCATTCAAACCCCTATTTTTATGCCGGTAGGTACTGCTGGATCTGTAAAAGCGGTGCACATTAACGAATTAAAGACAGAGGTAAACGCAGAAATTATTCTGGGCAACACGTATCACCTGTACCTGCGCCCCGGCCTGGAAATTCTGGAACAAGCCGGCGGACTTCATAAGTTTAACGGATGGGATGGCCCTATCTTAACCGACTCGGGTGGATACCAGGTTTTTTCTCTTTCCGATAACCGGAAACTTACCGAAGAGGGAGCTATTTTCCGATCGCACATTGATGGTTCCAGGCATTTATTTACCCCAGAAAATGTGGTGGAAACGCAGCGTACCATCG
>JAUIMD010000645.1 GCA_030433225.1 Bacteroidia bacterium | reverse complement strand
AATGCGGGTAAGATGAAAAATAGGCATTTAACCGGTGGGTATACACCGTTTGAAGTGCCTGTATTTGTGCCTGCAGGGTGTCTGCTTTCTCAGCGCAGGTGGCATAGTGTGCTGCTTCAAAGGCAAGCCGGCATTCGCTTAGTTGCATTTTACAGGCGCTTAACTGTGTAAGGTATTTCGGTTCAATGGGGAAGGTGGCAAATCGGCCTTCCAATACCTTTATGTTTTTTTGTAAACGATGGAGCCGCACGGCAAGTTTATTCCGGTTTTGTTCCATATAGGCGGTGGATAGTTCTATCGCCATCCTGCTGCCTGCGATGGATTTGTCGATCAATTGAGACATGCGTTCATAGGTGCGAAAAAACCGATATTTTTCGTTTTGTTGATTCCATTCCACCATGGCGGAGTCGTAATAGCTTTGTGCCAACGCAAATTCCGCCTTTGCGTACATTGGGGCAGCGGCTTTCTGCGCTTCTGCCAGTAAAATAGTGGCCTCTGCAACCCGTTTTTCAGGGGGGTGTGCTAAAGGCATCCATAGGATTCCAATGCCGGTGAACAAAAGGACCACCCCAACAATGGACAGAAGAATTTTTCGGGACATTTTTACACTCCATTACATAAAACCCCGGAACCGTACAGCGGAACCGGGGTTTCCATTTTTATTATGAATAGGATCAGCCTTTTTTAGTTTTCGCGCCCCCTTTGTATTTGGCAATAACCTGTGATAGCTCCATGTTAATGGCCAGTGCCTTTTCTTTGGCAACGTTTGCCTTTGTTAAGGTGGCCGGGTAATCGCCAGTTTCCAATAAGCTACTGGTTTCCAGGATCGAATTTTCTATCGCATCCACTTCGCTACTTATAGCCTGCAATGCAGCAGTACCTTCTTTACCTTTTGGAGCATCCAAAATTAACTGGCGGTTGGCATCAATTAAGGTTTTTACCTCCGCAATGGCATTTTGAATTTCCTGTTTCATTTCTTCTTTGCGGGTTTCGGTTTGTTGTTGCACTTCGCCGGCCAAAAGGGTTACGGCAGACAGTTGTTGTTTTACTCCGTCAAAATTTTTAATGAATTTTGATTTCTCCGCCTCAATATTCACCATAATGGTGTTCATCGAATCGTTCAATGCATTAAATGATTCGGGAGTATACACCTCTGCTCCTGCGGTTTTGGCCTGGCTAATGGCCGCGTTTGCCATGTCAATTTGGGCCTGGGGTACTTTGGCACAACTGCTTAACACAAGGGCAGTAAGTGCTGCTAACGAGATACTTGAAATAATTCTGTTTTTCATTTTTTTTGATATTTATTGTTCTGTTTTAAATTCTTCAAATAATGGCTTTCTTTAAGGTAGAAATCCGGGTTATTGATGAAATCTTATTCGGGATTAAGACGGACAAAATGAAAGAGGTAACATACAAAATGTATATTTTTTTATCGTGCACATTATTAGTGTGTTAGGGCTTTTTTGGTTTCGTTTTTTTGGATTAGCCTTCAATATGGTAAGCGGTAAACCCCAAAAATATGCCGGTGGATAAGCTACGAGAACGTACAGACGATGA
>JAUIMD010000062.1 GCA_030433225.1 Bacteroidia bacterium | reverse complement strand
GGTAGAAGGGCACGATTTATACGTAGAAAAGGATTTTGTGTACATGAAAACCATATACGGCCCCATTAAAGTGGATGTGGTGTACCGGCGGGTTGACGATGATTTTATGGATCCTTTATGCTTTAGAAAAGATTCGGTACTTGGGGTACCGGGCATTATGAATGCCTACCGTGCCGGTAACGTTACCCTGGCCAACGCGCCAGGCACAGGGGTGGCCGATGATAAGGCCGTGTGCCATTATGTACCCAAAATAATTAAGTACTACCTGAACGAAGAGCCCATTTTAAACAACGTACAAACCTACCATTGCGAAATTGAGCAGGATTTAAAATATGTACTCGAAAATGTAGATAAACTGGTGGTGAAACCGGTGGATGAATCGGGAGGGTATGGCATTTCCATAGGAAGTAAATTAACCAAAACCGAAATTGAGGAAGTGAAAGTACGCATCAAATCCAATCCCCGAAAATACATTGCACAGCCCATTATGAGTTTGTCGGTACATGCCACATTTATTGACGATACCCACGAGTTTGAACCCCGCCACATCGACCTGCGTACCTTTTGCTTAATGGGGGCCAAAAACAGTTTTGTATTGAAAGGTGGCCTTACCCGGGTGGCGCTTAAAAAAGGCAACCTGATAGTAAACTCATCTCAGGGGGGTGGTTCAAAAGATACATGGGTGCTGGATTAATTTGTAAATGAAAAGCGAAAAGAAATTATGTTATCAAGAGTAGCAAGCAATTTATATTGGACAGGTAGGTACATTGAACGGGCTGAAAACCTGGCCAGGTACAGCAAAGAAATTTACTTTTCATCGTTGGATGCGCCAATACTGGCGGCCTACGACCGTAAGTTTGTGTTGGAATCCATGCTGTATATGGCAGGAATTTTTGACATGGAAGAAATTAACGAGCGGGATGTGTTGCTGAAAATTGCCTTTGAACGGGAAAATGCCAATTCCATTTTTAGCATTATAACCATGGCCCGTGAAAACGCCCGGGGAGCCCGCAACGAAATTTCGGTGGACCTTTGGGAAGCCATTAATAAGTACTACCATTTTGTAAACAACTATTCGGTTGAGAAATATGTAACTACCGGGTTTTATGAATTTACACAGTCGGTGTTGGAAGAAGCCTACATTGTGCGTGGAAAAATTTTCGGATCGTTGCTGCACGATGAAGTATGGGCCATTATTTTGCTTGGCATGTACATCGAACGTGTGATTCAAATGATTCGCATCATTAACTCCAAACTGCACGATATTTACAAAATTGAAAAAGGAGGCCATCCGCTTTCCGAAATGAGTTTTGAGTGGACAACACTGTTGCGATGCACCGAATCGTTTGATATGAACCGTAAATTTTACCGTTCCACCCCGGGCAAAAAACATGTGCTCGAATTTCTGTTTCTCAACGAACAATGCCCGCGCTCCATTTACCATTGCCTGGAGTCCATTCAAAAGTATGTAGAGCTGCTTTCTGACGGAACCGCCATTACGCCCGATTCCATCCTGTTTAAAATAGGAAAGCTCTGTTCGCATTACAAATACATGGTGTACGAAGATTATGCCGACGATGTGTATGGGCTTTTAAACCATACGCAGGATAAAATAATGGAAATCAGCCGCGAGCTGGAAGTGAAGTATTTATCCTTTTAAAAACCTTCAGCCTATGGTGGAGTTTGATATTCAGTACAACATTGTAAATAAGTACGATAACCCGGTGAGAAAGGCCAGTTTTCAGTTGCTGGTAGTGCCGTACCGCATCCACGAGCAAAAGGTGCTGGAGCAAAGCATTACCTGCATTCCCGAGGTTGAGGTGCATTGCTCGCCCAACAGTTTTGGGTTTGATACCCTTAACTTTTACATCAATAAACCATTTTCCGAGTTTCAGTTTACCTACACTGCCAAGGTGCAGAAAAACAGAATTAATCCGTACAATTTTATTCCTTTTCCGGTGGATTTTGAGCAGGACATGATGACGGATTTTGATTTTTACATCCAGCATCATTTATACCTGACCCCCACGGCACTTACGTCGTTAAATGCCGCCGAGGTGCAGCAGTTTCCGGCTTTTGTACCCACCATGCCTGTTTTTGAATACCTGCAGCACCTCAATTCCTTTGTGTATGAATTGTTAAATTACGTGCCGGATGCTACCACCACCGACACCGCCGCAAACGAGGTATTAACCTTGAAAAAAGGCGTTTGTCAGGATTATACCCACCTGTTTGTTGCCGTGGCACGTGCCAATAAAATTCCTACACGCTATGTGAGTGGCTACCTGAACCAGGGGGCTGGTTTTCAGGGAGACAGCCAGTTGCATGCCTGGGCCGAAGCTTATTTGCCGGGACTGGGATGGCTCGGAATAGACCCCACCAATAATTTGCTCGCTGACGAAAATTACATTAAAATTGCGCACGGAACAGACTACAAAGATTGCACGCCCATAAAAGGTATTTTGGAGAATACCGGGGTGCAAAAAAGTAACCATTCCGTAATTGTGATAAATCAATAAAAATGACCTTTTGTATCGGTATTAAAAGCAAAACGGGCGTTGTTGCCCTTGCTGACTCTCGCATTAGTAGTGGCTTAGGAGTATCCACCTCAAAAAAAATTACTACCTACCAAAACGGTAAATTTTCGTTTTTCATCATGTCATCCGGCCTTCGCTCCATTCGCGATAAGGTGGTTCATATTTTTGAAGATACCTACCTGGATGACGCCCACGATAAAATGTATAAAGTAGCTGACCATTTAGGAAGCGTGATAAAAAGAGTGCGCAACGAAGATTTAAAGTCGTTGAAACAGAGCAACTTTCTGTTTGATACGCACTTTATAATTGGCGGACAGTGTGAGCATGACAAGGTGAGTACCTTGTTCCTGGTTTTTCCGGAAGGAAATTGGGTAGAGGTGTCTGATGAGTCGCCTTACACCATTATTGGAAATGTAGGCTTCGGAAAACCCATTTTACGGCGCCTGTTGCACGAACGCATTTCGTTTGATATGGCCATAAAAATCGCCTATCTCGCCTTTGATGCCACGGTGAAAAATGCCAGCGATGTGGATTATCCCATCGACTTTGCCTTGTACAAAAACAACACGTATACGTTTCAGGAATTTCGAAAAACAGAATTTGATATGAAACAAACGGCAGACTTGTGGAACACCATGCTGGTAGATTCTGCCCAGCAACTCCCCAACTTTTTGCACGTGGAAGATTAGGCTCCTGTAATCAAAACACAAAAGAGGGTATTTCATTGGTTTGAAATACCCTCTTTTTGTAGCTGCTATCCACTTATTTAAACTTGTATTTTCGTAGGTCAAATGTGTGTGGATATTCCGGGTCGGGCTCAATAACCCTGGGGGTAAATACCACCCGTTCACCGGTTTCTTCTTCCTTTACCTGAATAAAGCGTTGCACCTCGGTGGTTACTTTAGGGGTAAACACACTTTGCGTTTGGTTCTCGTCGTAAAAGCGCGAAACCCGTCTGCCTTCTGCCTCGTTACTGTTTATCGGGAAGGTGTCGTAGGCACGTCCTCCCGGGTGGAATACATGGTAGGTGCAGCCCGAAACGGATTTTCCGGTCCAGGTGTCAAAAATATCGAACACCAATGGAGTATCCACCCCCATGTTCGGGTGCAATGCCGATGGCGGCTGCCATGCCCTGTAGCGTATGGAGGCCACGTACTCGCCATGCACACCGGTTGATTTCATTGGAATGCGCATTTGATTGCACAGGATGATGTAGCGGTCGCCGGTCAGGCCTTTGGCCTTTACTTCAATCCGTTCTACCGAAGAGTCTACAAAGCGGGCAGTTCCGGCACTCGACATTTCTTCTCCCAGCACATTCCACGGTTCAATGCCCGAGCGCAGCGTGAGCTCCACATCCTTAAACGTTACCCGGCCCACATGTGGAAAACGGAACTCAAAGAAAGGTTCCAGCCATTCTATGTCAAACGGATAGCCGTCAGCATTCAACTGTTCCACCACATCTTTCAGGTCTTCGCGCACAAAATGGTGCGTTAAAAATTTATCATGCAGTTCTGTACCCCAGCGCACCAGTTTGCCTTTGTAGGGTTTTTCCCAAAACCAGGCCACCAGTGTACGAATTAACAGCAATTGTACCAGGCACATTTGTTTATTGGGCGGCATATCAAATCCGCGTAATTCCAGTATGCCAAGCCTCCCCGACGATGAATCGGGCGAGTACAGTTTGTCGATGCAAAACTCGGCACGGTGGGTATTCCCGGTAAGGTCAATCAGCAGGTTCCTGAAAATGCGGTCGACCATCCAAAACGGTACATGCCCCTGTCCCGGGTCGGGCACCTGCGAAAAGGCTATTTCCAATTCGTACAAAATCTCCTGCCTGCCTTCATCAACACGCGGTGCCTGGCTGGTTGGGCCAATAAACGATGTGGAGAACAGGTAGGAGAGGCCCGGATGGTGTTGCCAAAAGGCCAGCATGCTACGCAATAAATCAGGGCGACGCAGCAGCGGCGAATCCGAGGGCGTACTTCCTCCCAGCGTTATGTGGTTTCCACCGCCCGTTCCGGTATGCTTTCCGTCCTGCATAAACTTCTCTGATCCCAGCCGGCTTTCCAGCGCCGCCTCAAACAACAGGTCGTAATTGTGCACTACTTCGTTCCAGTTTTTTGCCGGATGCACGTTCACTTCAATTACTCCGGGGTCGGGGGTGACCATGAGTTTTTCAATGCGGTTGTCTTTGGGGAGCGAATATCCTTCAATAACCACTTTTATATCCAGTTCTTTAGCGGTTAATTCAATGGCCGCCAAAATATCCAGGTAGTGTTCCAGCAAATCCACCGGGGGTAAAAATAGGTACAGTTTGCCATCTCGTATTTCGGTGGAAAGGCAGGTGTATATGGTAAAAACCTCGTATTTTGGTTTGTAGGTATCTTCCTCTTCTTCTTTTTCTTTAAAAGGGAGGTGTTTCCGTTTTTCCTCTTCTTCCTCACTTTTTTTGTGGCGGATAATTACCGGGTTCACCAACTCATCCGGAATTGAAAAATCCGGTTCCTCACCCAGGCGTTTTTCTACTTTTTCATGGAAATCTTCCAGGGGATCGGTGTCGGCAAAAAGGCTACGTTCATACTGTTTGCTCTTTTTTACTTCCGACATGTAGGGCAGTGAATCCAAGGGAAGGCGATACCCCAACTGTGAATTTCCGGGAATGAGCATCAGTCTGCCACTTTTAAATTCCCAGGCGCAACTTATCCACCCATTTTTAGGGTAGGCCCATTGCAACGGTAGCACAAAACCTTTGGGTTCATCCAATCCCCGGTTTAACTGATCCATGAGTTCTTTCCGCTCTAAAGCATCTTTTAGGTTTATGTTCAGGGGATCGATGTTCGACGGTATCTTTTGTTCGGTCCACAGGTAATAAAACACATCTTCGTAAGCACTGGAAATGTTGGCCGCATCTACGCCCAGCTTTTTACTTACCGACGCCAGAAACTTTTCGGCGTCGCGAATGGTGTAGCCATAATTTTTACTGGTGTCGGCCAACAGGCTACTGTCTTTCCACAGTGGCTGTCCATCTTTTCGCCAATAAAGTGCTATTTGCCAGCGTGGTGTGGGTTCGCCGGGGTACCATTTTCCTTGTCCGTAATGCAGCAGGCCTCCCTGGCCAAACTGATCACTGAGCTTTTTTATCAGTTGGTTGGAGAGTTCCCGTTTTTGTTGACCGTCTGCAGCGGTATTCCATTGGGCTGATTCCATATCATCGATGGATACAAACGTGGGTTCTCCCCCCATGGTAAGGCGTACATCGCCGGCTTCCAGCACCTTGTCAACATGCTCGCCTAACCCCATTACGCCGGCCCATTGTGCATCCGAATATGGCTTGGTTACGCGAGGGTCTTCATGTATTCGAATGACCTCATTGCTATGGAAAAAGTCTACCTCACAGGCATCCAACGCACCGGTAATGGGAGCTGCACTTACCGGGTCGGGCGTACAACACAGCGGTATATGGCCTTCGCCGGCAAACAATCCCGAGGTAGGATCCAGACCAATCCATCCGGCACCGGGTATGTACACTTCGCACCAGGCATGCAAATCGGTAAAATCTTTTTCCGGTCCTGAGGGGCCGTCAATGGCTTTTTGGTCAGATTTTAACTGCACCAGGTAACCGGAAACAAAACGTGCCGCAAGGCCCATGTGGCGCAGGGTTTGCACCAAAAGCCAGCCTGAATCGCGACATGATCCCAGCTTATTGCTCAGGGTTTCTTCGCAGGTAAATACGCCCGGCTCCATGCGAACGGTATAGTCCAGTTTTTGATACAATGCACTGTTTACTGCCACCAGAAAATCCACCGTATTCATGTCTTTCAGGTGGGCAATTTCCTTTAACCATGCCTTTAAAAACGGGCCGTTCTCTGTAATTTCAAAATACGGGCTGAGTTCTTTCGTTTCCTGTGGGGTATAGGTAAACGGGTAGGTGTTGGCGTATTCCTCCATAAAAAAGTCAAATGGATTAATCACCGTCATTTCGGCTATTACTTCCACCTCCACTTTAAATTCGCGCGTTTTGTCATTCACCACAATGCGCGCCAGGTAGTTTCCAAAGGGGTCTTGCTGCCAATTCACAAAATGGTCCTTGGGAGCAATCTTCATGGAGTACGAGTGAATTTTAGTTCTGCAGTGCGGGGCGGGTTTTAAACGAATAACATGCGGACCCATATTTACGAACCGGTCGTATTTGTAATGAGTATCGTGCTTAATTGATACGAGAATTGCCATTTATCAATATGAAAGTAAGGGTTTGTAAATTAGCTAAAAATGTTTCCATACTTCCACAATGCATGGCAGAATGGAGCCGGTATGGAACATTTACTTATAATAACCTTTTAAAACTTTTTTAGTTTGAGCTGGGCACATAAATTGATAAAAATATTGTGCCTTACGCCTTAATTTGGCGGATGCGATAAGTAAAATCGGTACACATCGTAATTTTCCCTAGGGCAAAAGGGATGTTCTGTTCCACCCCGGGGGCAAGGGTGTTACGGTATGTGCAGGCAAAGGGCAGGTACCTCACGTTTGGGTGGAAATGGTCACATGGTAGGGGCTGGCAGTTTCACTAATTTGTGGGTTGTTAAAGTGAACTTTTATTCCGAGATTTGGTTTTGTTCTGATTGGGAAGAACATTTTAATTTCAAATATTTCACTTATGAAAAAGTATTTTTTACTGGTTGCTATTACAGCACTTACTTTTACAGGTTTAAATGCCCAGGAACTGGGTTTGCGTTTTGGTGGATATGACGGTGCCAATGTGGCCATTGACGGAGTATTCTCTGCCGGACAATTCAGCCGTATCCACGCCGATGTTTCGTTTTGGAACGGAGGAATGGGAATTGACGCCCTTTGGGACTTTATTTACAAGCCACTTGGGGAAGAAGCATTTAACTGGTATGTAGGTGCAGGGCCTTATTTAGGTTTTGGAAACAGTAATTTTGACCTGGGTATTAAAGGCGAAATCGGATTGGAATACCGTTTCAATTTCCCGATGGCACTTGGTATTGACTGGCGTCCGGGTTTAGAAATTGTTGACAACACCAAATTTTGGGGTGGAGGTTTTGGTTTAAACGTTCGCTACGTATTTGGAGAGTAGAGAAAAACACAAAAACAAAAAAAATAGAAAGGTCGGATTTCAACATCCGGCCTTTTTTATGCTCCCGTTTTTTTCCACACATGCCGAATACGAAAGGCCAGAAGAATGCCCGTTAACCCCAGTCCGAACACGAAACCAAACCAGATACCAACAGGGCCAGCTTCAAAAGTAAAAGCACTGAGGTAACTTATGGGCAAACCAACCAAAATGTAGGCAAAAGCCGCAATGTACATGGGTATTTTTACATCAGAAATGCCCCGTAAAATGCCCAGGCAAACCACTTGCAGCCCATCAAAAACCTGAAATATGGCTGCAATAATAAGCAGGGTAGCCGCCTGTTGAATTACCGCAGCATCGCCGGTAAACAACCTGGGCAACTGAAACCGAAGCAGCATAAAGCCGCCGGCCGTTAGTACCATGTACGCTAAAACCAGGTGAATAGAGGCAAATGAAGCCATTTTTAACCCATGTATGTTGTTGTTGCCCAGCTGAATGCTCACACGTATGGTGGTGGCCATGGCTACCCCGTTGGCAATCATAAAGGTAAAACCGGCCAGGCCTAAGGCAACCTGGTGCGATGCTAATGCCACATCCCCGATCCAGCCCATCATTACCGCACCAATGGCAAAAATCGACACTTCCAGCAGCATTTGTATGGCAATGGGGTATCCGGTAAAAAAGATTTCTTTCAGGCGACTTTTTACGTAATGTGCGGAGAGCATTTTTTTAAAATACCACCGGT
>JAUIMD010000061.1 GCA_030433225.1 Bacteroidia bacterium | reverse complement strand
AGCAGTTTTTATATGTGCGCGAATCCTTGCTCACTGTTATCAAAATATAAGAATTGCAAAGATCATATTTTATCCCTCTCCACCTAAAAGTTAATGTGATCCAATTTTTAGTCATCCCTGTTCTGCAGGTCATGTGAACAAGGTATATAAACCAAAAAAGCCACCTTTTCAGGTGGCTTTCGGTGAATCCGGAGGGAGTCGAACCCCCAACCTCCACGGCCGTAACGTGGTGCACTATCCAGTTATGCTACGGATCCATTTGCGATTGCGGATGCAAAAGTACACAAATTTTGACATGCTCCAAATATCCCCCTAATTATTTTCAAAAAAAATAAAAGAAGGTCGCTATAGGGTTTCGTGGCAAACTCGCTTCGCACGCTTGCTACATCCCTCGTAAATTTTTACTTTTGTGCCGACTTTTAATTCGTGTGCATGTATAAATCAATTATCCGCCCTCTGCTGTTTCTTTTCGACCCTGAAAAGATCCATCATTTCACCTTTAATGCCATTAAAATTTCATTTCTGCTCCCGCTTGTGGCCTGGCTGGTCAGAAAGTTCTACACCATTGAAGATAAACGTTTGGAGCGCAAGGTAATGGGATTAACGTTTAAAAACCCGGTAGGGCTGGCTGCAGGGTTTGATAAAAATGCAGCCCTATACAACGAACTGGCCAATTTTGGTTTCGGTTTTATTGAAATTGGCACCGTAACGCCCAAAGCACAAAGCGGAAATCCTAAAAAACGACTGTTTCGATTGCTGGACGACCAGGGAATTATTAACCGCATGGGCTTTAACAACGAAGGGGTAGCCAGTGCAGTAGAAAAGCTTAAAAAGAACAAAGGCAAAGTAATTATAGGGGGGAATATTGGCAAAAATACCGGAATACCGGATGACCAGATTACCAGTGACTACCTGGAATGTTTTATGGCCTTGCACCCTTATGTGGATTATTTTGTAGTGAATGTGAGTTGTCCTAATGTAGGGGTTACGGCTAAGCTGCAGGACAAAGCTTACCTTGTAGAATTGCTGGAAACCCTGCAAAAAGAGAATGCCCAACAAGCCATAAAAAAACCGATTTTATTAAAGATTGCACCGGATTTAAACCCACAACAGCTCGATGAGATTATTGAGGTGGTGGCGCAAACACAGATTAATGGTGTAATTGCCAGCAACACATCGGTAGACCGCAGCGGGCTGAAAACTTCCGAATCGAAACTAGCCGCCATTGGCAACGGAGGATTGAGTGGCAAACCCATTACGGATAAAAGTACAGGTGTAATCAGGTATCTGGCAGATAAATCGAACAAAGCCTTTACCATTATTGGCGTAGGAGGCGTTTATAGTGCACAGGATGCAAAGGACAAACTAGCTGCTGGCGCTGACCTGGTGCAAGTGTATACCGGTTTTATTTATGAGGGACCGGCTATGGTAAAGCGCATTAATAAAGCGTTACTATAAGCTAGTTAACAAACCGGCCCATCATATCGGGCCGCTTCAAGAATAGAATTATTTGTTTAAAAACAGCTCATCGTACGAGTTATCGTCGTAATAAATAACAACGCGCTTAACAACTTTGGCAGGTCTTGGCGGTGGTACCGGGGCATACTCCCGCTCCTGATTCACAGCTGCCCTATTTTCCACAGACTTGTTTACAGGCGCCTCCATTGCTTCATCCGTATCAAATAATCCCTGCCTGTTATTCGACGGGGTTACCCATTTCGTCTCTTCTGGTGGTGCACTACCCCTGCCGTCTTTGTACATGGCGCCTCTTCCGGTAATTAGCCAATCGCCACTTATTTCGGGAAAAGTGGAAAGAATCTTTTCCATAAAATCCATACTTGGTTTATTTCTTCCGGATAGAATGTGAGAAATGCTGGAACGCTGCACTTCAATTCTATCAGCAAGTCTCGCTGATGTTAGCTGCTTTTCCTGCAATATACGTTGTAGTCGGTCTTTCATGTAGTTTATTTATGTAAACAAATCGCTCGCAAAAGATAGATTACATATTATACATACATTGTGAATCTGTATAGTATTGTAACCTCGTATTTCACTTAGCTTATCCTTACAAATGTAATCAATAATACAGTGTTGCTTATGGCTTGATGGCATTATTTTTCATGTAGATATGGCTGACTCGTTTATAAAAGTAACCTTTTGAATTGCTTTTCACGACGTTCGATGATTTTCCTTTCTTTGGCACTTCTCCCTATGCGAATAGATCTACATAGTTCTATTACGTTATATTCGCACGTATTAAATTACAGGTATAGATGCATATAGGCATAGTAGCCGAATTCAACCTGAACATCCGCCTAATCATCCCCATTTCAGTAGTATTTCCCGCAACAAAAGGGTAAAAAAAGTTAAGTATAGTGGCTTTTTTTACCAATTGGACATTAGATTTGTCCTTACCTGATGCTTAACTTCACATAAATACCCTAAACGCCTAGAATTGTATATGTTATGGCTATTCACAGTGCGACAATCCGCATTGTTAACACCGATGTAACGTGCCAGTTCATTTATCATCAAGTTACACTTTAGATAGTGTCTCTATTGGACTGGAATGCTGTGAATTAATGGCAATATAGTTGATGTGTGAAATTTACGAAAACCGTTTACAGTTGTAGTGATTAACAAATGTGTTCGGCTCAGAAGAGCAGTAAAAAAGTAATCGTATTCAGTGTATGCGCCAACTCTCCAATTGTCTTTTGTAATCAATATTTCGAGTTACATATGTGTCTTGGTTAGACTTATTATGGTTTAGTAAGTGTTGTGTTCTGTAAATTATCCAAAGATCTATTGTATATACATACAACCAGGATCAGGTGATATATAGAGAATATACATACACTTGTAGTGGATGAGTACTCTTGCACGCCGGGTACCCCAAAAAAGTTCCTGATAAGGGTGACGCTATGCAAGCATTTCTATAATACTGTCTGGCTATTAGTCCCAACTGAAAATAGAGCCAATATATACCAACATACATCAGGGCATGCGCACATAAGATAACCTCAGGGACTTAAATAACCGTCAAATCTACGCTAACACACACATATTGTGTGTACTAAGCGCATTTAATTCCTGCCAGAAAAAACAAAAAAAAGGATGAAACCTGTTGATTTCACCCTTTACTATACTTTTTTTATGGTTACTCCCACTCAATGGTGGCTGGTGGTTTCGAACTGATGTCGTAAACTACCCGATTGATTCCACGAATTTTATTAATGATGTCGTTCGACATTTTGGCCAGAAACTCGTAAGGAAGGTGCACCCAATCAGCAGTCATGCCATCGGTGGAATGTACCGCCCGAAGTGACACCACATTTTCGTAGGTTCGTTCATCCCCCATAACCCCTACGGATTGCACGGGCAACAATACCACAAATGCCTGCCACACCTTATTGTACAAGTCCCAATCTTTTAAGCCGTTAATAAATATGGCATCGGCTTCCTGCAAAATACTTACTTTATCCGCAGTAATATCTCCCAGAATACGTACGGCCAAACCGGGGCCGGGGAAAGGATGTCGACCAATCAGATCTTCTTTTATTCCCAGGGTACGGCCCACACGTCTCACTTCATCTTTAAACAATAAGTTCAGCGGCTCTACAACTTTTAGATTCATTTTTTCGGGTAGGCCTCCAACATTGTGGTGCGATTTAATGGTAGCCGATGGTCCGTTAACCGAAACCGACTCAATCACATCAGGATAAATGGTTCCTTGCGCTAACCATTTTACGTCTTGTATTTTATGTGCCTCAATATCGAATACTTCGATAAAGTCGCGACCAATAATTTTTCTTTTTTGCTCGGGCTCGGTTACACCAGCCAGGTCATCCAGAAAACGCTTTTTAGCATCTACTCCAATAACGTTCAACCCCATGCCTTTGTAATTTTCCAGCACAGTTTCAAATTCGTTTTTTCGCAGCAACCCGTTATCCACAAAAATACAGGTAAGGTTTTTACCTATGGCTTTGTGCAACAACACTGCCGCCACGGTAGAATCTACTCCACCTGAAAGTCCCAACACCACCTTGTCGTTTTGCAGCTGGTTTTGCAGCTTTTCTACCGTATCTTCAATAAACGAAGCCGGCGTCCAATCCTGCGTACAACCACAAATGTCCACTACAAAATTTCGTAACATTTCTGTTCCTTCGGTAGTGTGGTACACCTCCGGATGAAACTGAATTCCATAGGTATTTTCCTCCTCAATTTTATAGGCTGCATTATGCACATCGTGCGTACTGGCGATTACTTTAAAATTTTCAGGCAGGTGTACAATGGTATCGCCATGCGACATCCACACCTGGGTATTGGTGGAAATTCCTTTGAATAATGGATAGGCATCGTTCACTTTTGAAAGGTTGGCCCTTCCGTATTCGCGCGTGTTGGATGCCTGCACTTCGCCTCCATAATTATGAGCCAGGTACTGCGCCCCGTAACACACCCCCAATAATGGCAATTCACCCTTAATGTTACTTAAGTCGGGTACCGGCGATCCGGCCTCGCGCACTGACGAAGGACTTCCGGATAGAATTACCCCCTTCACGTTTTCGTCAAGGTATTGTTGTGCTTTGTTAAACGGGTGGATTTCACAGTATACGTTGAGTTCCCGAACCCTTCTACCAATAAGTTGTGTGTATTGGGATCCAAAATCAAGAATAAGAATTTTCTCCTGCATGAATGTTAAATTTTGAGCCACAAAGATAACACTTTAATAGACTTAACACAGGAACTTACCCGTATGCATCCAGAAATTGACATTTTTAATCCATCAGTCAGGTTTCCGACCTCCCCTACCACACATTATGTACTTATATTCAAATAATTACATTTGTATACTCTGGGGATCATGTGTTATACCTGCCCCATAAAAAAACTGTTTTTATTGCCCAAATATCGCTGGATTTTAACCAGCTTACTGAATTAATTTCAGATTCGTACAATTTAATTTGCCAATCATTGTTGGTGTATAGTACAAAGTGTATTTTTGCCCAAAATCTTTTTTATGCAATCGAAAGAAAAAAATATCATTCTGATTTTATCCGTAGTGTTTGCTATCGTTGTATTGGTAATCGGGTTTTTATACCTCCGCCAAAACAATCAATACAAAGGCGTGGTGTCGGAACTAACCATTGATAAGGAAAACCTGGCAACCGAGTTTCAGGAACTGATGTTTGAATACGATTCATTAAAACCCCAAAGCGATTCGCTTCTTGTTTTGCTTGATCAGGAACAACAAAAGGTTTTGCAATTGCTGGAAGAACTGGAGACGGTAAAGGCAACCAACGCCGCTAAAATTCGCGAATATAAAAAGGAACTGACCACCATGCGGGGCGTACTACGACATTATGTAGTTCAAATTGACTCCCTTAATCAGTTAAACAAAGCATTAACTGAAGAAAACAAAGCCTATAAAGCACAATACCGGGAGGTGACCCAAAAGGTAGATGTGCTGGTTAAAGAAAAAGAAGATTTGAAAGAAACCGTAGAACGCGCTGCGCAACTTGAAGCCACGGACATTGTTATAGAAACGCTTTCGGCCCGCAACAAACGCACCAAACGCCTGAATAAAATTACCCGGTTCAGCATAGATTTTAACCTGACTAAAAACATAACGGCACCGGTAGGCGAAAAGCCCATTTATGTGCGAATTACCGGGCCAAACGATGAGGTGTACTTTGAAGATGAAAGCAATGTGTTTTTATATGAAAACAAAAAAATTAATTACTCATGCATGCGCATTGTGGAATACGAAGGTGAGGCCTTGGCCGTAACCATTTACTGGGATGTAAACCGGTACTTGTTTGCCGGAGACTACCGCTTCGATATTTTTGCCGACCAACACCATATTGGTTACCAAACCATATCAATTACGGATTAAGCCCGGCACCAGCTGCCCTTTATCCAATTGACGAAAAAGCAGTAACAGCTCATATTCATTACCGGGAACAGCATTCATTTGCAATTCGTGCAACAAGCATTGCGCCGCCTTACCAACGGGTATTTTCGCATATCCTTCACCATGGGCCTCATTTAAAAACTGTACTGTTTTAAAGGCATTAAACCCGGTAAACATCCGTTTTACAAAAGCTTCTTCAGAGGCCACATGGCTTTTTACTTCGGCAACCAATGCCATTAAATTCATGTTTTCAAGAAAACGCTGTAGTGGCTTGTCAAAGCACCTGATCTTTTCTAAAATCCCGGTTTCCGACAGGGAATAAAAAGAGGGTATGGAAGTAAAAAAGGTACGAAGTGCATAAATACTTTCCATGGAATACACCCGGAAGTCACTTTTATTTTGTTGCAATTGCAGCAAAGACGGTCCGGTACCAAACGGTACCCGGTCCGACAGGCGGGCTGATGGATAAACCGTTGTACTGGTGAGCGTGAAATGCCGTTCATTGGGAACAATTTTATGGAGGAAATAAAAATCTTCTCCTCCTTGTTTTCGGTTCATGCCACCGTGTCGCACATACACATCGGCGAGCACACTAAAACTGGAACCCACCGTATGTATAGCGTATGGAAAACCACTGAACCAAAGTGCCCATTTAAAGTAACGCAGGTATAATTCGTATTGGATAATGCCTTTGCTGTCCGACGTATTCTGCAAGGGATGTTCAAAATAATGTGAAACAATGCCTGGTCTGCCCTCCTTATACGCAAGGTAAATGGCTTCAAAAAAGGTTGAATCTACTGTACAATCTGCATCCAGCGATACGATAATTCCATCCGGGTTTCCACCGTCATAAAACAGTTGTACGGCATAATCCATGCCCATTTTTCGGGCATACCCTACACCGGCATGTTTTCGTTTCATCCCCTCTACATACAATGGCAACAAGCTTAAAAAAGTACTTTGCTGCTGTTGGCTAAACTCCACCAGGTCGCTGTACGTACGTCGGTTTTGTGCTAAAATCTCCTTGGAAGCATGTTCGCCGGCATTTACCACCACCACTACAGCTACTGCAACCCCGGGACTTTTTGCCTGCCAAATACTGGCAAGGGTTTGGTTTATATCGGGTTCATTGTAACAGGGAATTACCACACACATGGCAAACGGTGTAGGCTCTAACCCTTTCCACCCAACAGGTGACGTATGACGTTCGAGGTAGCGTTTCCAGTTTTTGCGATGCATGTTCATCCTGACAAAATACGCACAAAAAAGCCGAAACATTGCTGCCTCGGCTTTCATTGTATAGCTTTCCTATTTTATTTTGAGTTTTGATAGCGTCTGTTCAGCGCGGCCAACACCTCATCCGTAATGTTGTATATTTTTTTGGAAAACAAAACATTACCACCCAGTGTATTGGAAAGGATCATTTCATAATTGGCCGTTTTGTTGTATTCTTCCAGGTAATTTACAATGGAATCGCGCAATTGCTCACTCACTTTCAATTGTTTCTCTGAAATTTCATTTCCCAGTTTATTGCTTAGTTCGTTTAATTTCTGGTTTTTTTGTTGAAGTTTTAGTTCCTCATTTTGCGCTCTTTCTAACGATAGGTACCCGTTGTTTTGAATTTTTCGCTGGTGCTCTCTTACTTCGGTTTCCAAAATACGTGCCTCTTCGCCAAGGTTTGTTCGGGCATCTTCCTGCTGTTTTACCAGCTCTTCATTTAAATCTTTGGCCAGCTCGTAATTCAACAAAAGCGAGTCGGTATTTACATACGCCACCGGAAGCTGATCACCTGAGTTAATAGGAGCCGCAGTGGCTGCCTGCACCTGTGTTTGTACCGGAGCATTCTTTTTTGCAAAGAACAGAACGAATAAAATAACTACGCCCGCAATGGCAACATACGAAAGTACTGAGTTCACGTTTTTCATAAAAATTGAATTGACTTTAAACGCCCTTATTCACAAGTTAGCTTTTCCATAAACCTGCATAAAAACTGTTTATGCGAACCACTCCCCTGCTTTATAAGTACTAAATTTTTAAAAGGTCTTATTTGAGTAATGTTTAATCAACTTCTCAACCGTCTTATAGGCTCGTTAGCTTTTATAAGACAGGCAAAAATAATCTTTTGTAAATGGTATGGAAAACAATTGCATTTTTTTTGAAGAAAATTCCTTACGACACCGAGTCTTCCACCACACGGGACATGCGGGCAAAATCAAGGCGGTTTTCTCTGCCTGCTTTTTGATCCAAACGATCCTGTGTTGTCGCACAATTCACCCCTTTATCTTTTAAGGCTTTGCTTCCACCAATGTGCATGTTTGGGAATTCTCCGTTTTTAACGAAAAAAATACGTAACCCCAGCAGCAATACCACCAAAGCAACAAAAACGATACTTGCAATAAAAATAGCCATATTCCAAATGTTTGTGCAAAAGTAAAAGGTATTCTCACAAAGCAAAACAAAGGAGTTATAAAAAAGCCT
>JAUIMD010000060.1 GCA_030433225.1 Bacteroidia bacterium | reverse complement strand
CAAGTTGTAAAAGGGTATCCGGGGCTTCGAGAGCCAGCAACTGTTGCTTAGCCCGTAACCCTCCGGCGTAACCGATTAACTTGCCGTTACTGCCCACTACCCGATGGCACGGAACCAGCAAGGCCAATGCATTTGCCCCGTTAGCAGCGGCCACTGCCCTAATGGCTTTTTCGTTGCCCAGCGTTTGGGATAACGCTAAATACGATGTTGTTTTGCCATACGGGATAGTTTGTAAGGCGTTCCAAACAGAACATTGAAAAGTACTGCCTGCCAGGAGAAGAGGTACATCAAATTGCTTTAGTTTACCTGCAAAATAAGCATCTAACTGCCCGCAAAGCCGATGCAAAAGTGGTGAATCTCCCAAGCGGTATGCGGCCGACAAATGGGTTTGTATACGTTGGTCAATGGCGTCACGCATTTTGCGGTAGCGCCAGTCGCAAAGGCAGATTTTGTTTTGGAACGTTCCTAACACCAGTTCACCCATGGTAGAGGTATAATAACGTACAACAATATCCTTTGTCATTTCCAATTCCTCATTGTTTTTAATCATAACCGTAAAATAGTGATTCTTCTTTTCAACAGCGCGGCCTTCGCCCGGGAATTTTACTCATCCCTAATTAAGACTTTATTAAAACAGAAGATATAGGCTGGCATAAATTTTATATTTTTAGACGCTAACTTTTATAAATTCTTCAATCGGAATGATGGAATCTCAGACCAAAGAACAACGTGATTATCGCCTTAATGGAGTGGAAGCGGAACGTGCGCTGGAAAAAGGGCTTGCTGAAGCACAATGGTACACCACCAGCGTACCCAGGGAAAAAATGAAGGAACTGCTGGTTCGTAAAAACGGCCCTGCCATAAGAGACACATTGCTTTGGTTCGCCCTTATTTTTGGTTCGGGATACCTTGTTTTTTTAACCTGGGGAACCTGGTGGGTAATCGCGCCTTATGTAATTTACAGTGTGCTGTATGCGTCCACTTCCGACTCACGCTGGCACGAATCCAGCCATGGTACCGCCTTTAAAACCGATTGGATGAACAAAGCCCTGTACGAAATTGCCTCTTTTATGGTAGTGCGCCAATCGGTGGCCTGGCGCTGGAGCCATACCCGCCACCACAGCGATACCATCATTCGAGGCCGCGACCCCGAAATTGCCGTACCACGCCCGCCAAAACTCTGGGAGCGTGTGGTGCAAATGTTTGTAGTGTTGAGTACCATCAATGAGTTTAAACTCATGCTGAAACATTCCACCGGTAAAATTGACCCCGTTATAGCCCTGTACATGCCCAAAAGTGAGAATAAAAAACTCATTCGCACCGCCCGCATTTACCTGCTTATTTATGGTGCTGTAATTGCCCTTGCCATTTATTTGCAATCATGGTTGCCGCTGTTTTACATTGGCTTACCTACTTTTTTAGGATCCTGGCTAATGGTGATTTATGGTACCACCCAACACGCAGGACTGGCAGAAAATGTACTGGACCACCGTTTGAATTGTCGTACGGTTTACATGAACCGCATTCACCGGTATTTGTATTGGAATATGAATTACCATGTGGAACATCACATGTTTCCGTTGGTACCTTACCATGCCCTGCCCCAACTGCATGAGCTGATTAAACATGATTGTCCGGCTCCTTATAACGGGTTGGTGGAAACGTACAAGGAAATAATTCCAACCTTAATAAAACAGGCAAGCGATACCGAATTTTATGCCGTACGTGAATTACCGGCCACAGCCCATAAAACAGTACGTCCATCTACAAGTGAAGCCATTATCGGTCATTCATCCACACTAAAGGATGGATGGATTGAGGTGGGCAACCAGGAAGTATTGAAGAAAAACGATGTGCTGCGCTTTGACTTTGACCAACACACCTACGCCGTATACCGTACTGCGGAAGATGAATATTATGCCAGTGAAGGCATTTGTACCCATGGAAATACCCACCTGACTGACGGTATGGTTATTGGCAAACAAATTGAGTGTGCCAAGCACAATGGCCGTTTTAACATGAACGATGGCACGGTGGCGCGTCCTCCGGTGTGTATTGGTTTGAAAACCTACCCCGTAAAAATTGAAAACAACACCCTTTACCTGAACATTGGCCATGCCGAAGGTGCCGGTCTTGCCGAAGAAAACCTGGCCCGCACTTTTGAAGTGGTAAGCAATACTCATGTGGCTACCTACATAAAGGAACTGGTTCTGCGTCCGCTGGATTCGTTTGCTTACCGGGCAGGTGAGTACCTTCAGTTTGAAATTCCGGCATTTGAAAGCACACTGGAAGAGGTGGATGTAGCGGCACCTTTTAAGCAGGAATGGAAAGACAATGGAATATTCCGGCACTTTATTCACAACCCTATGGTGGTTAAACGCAATTATTCTTTTGCTTCCAATCCCGATTCAGACGAACTCCTGCGTTTTAATGTTCGTTTATCCACCCCGCCCCCAGGTAAAAATTACAGCGTGGGGGTAGGCTCAGGGTATGTATTCACCCTAAAACCTGGCGATACAGTAAAAGCCTATGGGCCTCACGGAGATTTCCATATAAAACCCGGTGATAAGGAAATGGTATACATTGGGGGTGGTGCAGGCATGGCGCCCTTGCGTTCGCATATTTCATATTTGCTCGAAACGCTTCAATCCGGACGAAAAATAAGTTATTGGTACGGAGCACGCTCCCTTAAAGAACTTTTTTATAGCGAGTATTTCACTGCCCTGGAAAAGACCTTTCCCAACTTCAGTTTTCAGGTGGCTTTATCCGACCCCTTGCCTGAAGATAACTGGAAATCACACACCGGATTCATTCACAAGGTAGTGGAGGAAAACTACCTGAAACAAACCGAAAACCTGCCCCAAAAAGAGTTTTACCTGTGTGGCCCTCCGGCAATGATTCAAAGAATGAAAGCCAGCTTGTATGCACATGGAGTGAAGGATGCACAAATTGCGTTTGATGAATTTTCGTAAGGAGCTTAACGTACCTTTTGGTACACTTTTACCAGATCTTTTACAATGTCCTCTTCATTAAATGTGGCGGCTTGTTTCCGTCCTTTTTCCACCATGGAGGCATGAAGTTCATCGTGAAGTAAGATGTCGGTTATGGCGGCAATCATTTCATCGGTATTGCCATAGTTCACGTAACGGGCTGCATCCCCGCCAATTTCCGGAAAACAACTTCCATTGGTAGTAATTACCGGTATCCCCACATTCATGGCTTCTACTATGGGTAAGCCTAATCCCTCAAACATGGAAGGAAATACGAACAACCTGGCTGCCTTGTACATAGCCGGAAGTTCCTCGTTGCTCACCTGGTGCAGAAAAATGGCTTTGTTTTCCAATCCATTCTTGGCAACGTAGGCTTTCACTTCATCCAGGTACCGCGTGGGACGCCCTACGGCCACTATGGGCACATCTATATTTCCCCGGTGGATGGCTTTAAACACGGCCAATAAATTTTTACGGGGTTCAATAGTACCCACATACAAAATAAAAGTTTCGGGTAAGGCATATTTTTGCCGGATTTGCTGCACCTTTTCTATCGGAATTTTTTCGTGAAACAGCGGGCTGCAATCCTGGTAAATAACATCAATTTTGTCAGAAGGAACCTTGAAATAGTGCATCACATCCTGCTTACTTTGCTTGGTAATGGCAATAAACCGGTCGGCAACTTTGCAGGCATGGGCATATTTCTTGCGAAAAATCATCCGATACGACGCATCGAACAATTCGGGGTGGCGTAAAAAAATAACATCGTGCATGGTAACCACCGTTTTAACCCCGGTTTTTTCAATTCCCAGGGGCAGCTCATGGCTTAATCCGTGGTAAATGTCGAGGGGCATTTTTTTTAGTGCTGCCGAAATTCCCTGCATGCGCCACAATTTGCCAAAACGGCGGTAAAAAGCATTGTGTGGGGTAACAAAATTTACGTTGCTTTCGTAAGTAAAAGGGAGCATGGGTTTTTTGCTGTGCCTGAACACAAACAACTCCCAATTGGGTTGGTAGGTACTGAGTGCGTGTATGGTATTGCGCGAGTAACTGCCCAAACCGCTTTTATTGTACAATGCCCGTTTTCCGTCAAACCCTATTCTCATAATTCAAGGATTTTACAGGCCTCATCCACTTCCTGTTTAACCATAGCGGGGGTAATATCCACCAGGCATTTTTTTATTTCGCTGAGCTTACACTCCGAATTTCCTTCTTTTGTACACGGCCTGCACGGCAGGTCAAGTTCCAGTATTTTTACCGTTTCGCCGGTTGGATGCCCGTACGCTGTGGGTCCCATCAGGGAAATGGCATCGCGTTTAAACAAGTCGGCAGCATGTAAAAACCCGGTATCTGCCGATACTACCAATTGCGAGCGAAATACAACATAAAAGCTTTCGAGCAGGTTTGTTCTTCCGGCAAAATTAACCACACGTTCAGGGGCAGCCGCCTCAATTTCTTTGGTAAAGGTATCTTCCGGGCCTGCTAAAATTACAAACCGTTTATCAGGCAAAAGTTTTACCAGCTTACGCCAATGTCCCACCGGCCAGCGTTTCAGCTCCCAGGCAGCAGAAGGGATCAAGGTGATAAAATCCATGTCTTCCAGTGCTTCGGCTTTAAACAGTTGCTCTACCTTTTGTACAATGGCATCAGGAAAGTGCCATTGCTTTCTTTCTTTCGTGTGCACAAAAAGTCCCTGCTTAATGAGCGGACGTTGAAAGGAAACCATGCCCCGAAACGGAAATTCAATGGCATTTTTAACGCCCAGCGTAAAAAAGAGAAAGCGACCAAACCGGTTTTTACGCCGTATAATGCACTTTGGTCCCCAGCCAAACATGCGTTTCCACACCGGGCAAAGTACCGCCTTCACTATAAATGATCGCATGTTGAGGTGCGCATCGTACACCACATCCGGCTGTTCGCGTTTTAGGGCAAAAGCAAGGTTTATCAAGCCCTTTAATCCGACCTTCCGGTCAAACTCCCAAATGCGGTCAATGTCGCCGTCGGTTTTTAAAATTGGTGCAATATCTTTTCGGGTAATCCAGTGAATTTCGATATTCGGTTGGGCTTTTTTTATGCCCTGCGTAACCGACATACATTGAATAATGTCGCCAATAGAACTAAAACGGATGATAAATATTTTAGACAACTTGCTAATTGTTTCTTTTCAACATTTGGGTGGCAAGATCGGCCAGTTGGGTAACGGTTTCGTTTTGAACCGAAAGCTGCGAGAGCGCCTCCAGGCTTTGGTGAAAATAGGCTTCTGCTTTCTCCTCTGCCAGCTGCTTAATGCCCAAAGCATTGTAAATGGCGGTTACTTCTTTAATTTTTTCGTCCCTGTTAAAAGTTTCGGCGTGCAACCAGCCCTGCAACTTTTCACGTGTTTGCCCGCTTGCCCTATCCATGGCAGAAATAAGCATAAATGTTTTTTTATTGCTGGCAATGTCTCCTCCTATTTCCTTTCCAAACGTAGCCTCATCGCCATACACATCCAGCAGGTCATCCACCATTTGAAATGCAAGCCCCAGGTTTACACCAAAACGGTAAAGCTTGTCCTGATCACCTACCGAGGCACCTCCCAGAATAGCCCCGATTTTAATACTTCCGGCCAACAATACGGCTGTTTTCAGCTCAATCATTTGCAGGTATTCGTTAATGGTTACATCCGTGCGTTGTTCAAAATCCATGTCGTATTGCTGCCCATCGCATACTTCCAGAGCAATTTTGTTGTACACCTCCAGTACGGGCTTCAGGTATTGGGAGGGGCAGTTGCACATAAATTTTGAGGCCAACAGAATCATGGCGTCACCCGAAAGAATGGCCGTATTATCGTTCCATTTCACGTGTACCGTTTCCTGGTTTCTTCGCAGGGTAGCTCCATCCATCAAATCGTCGTGCAAAAGCGTTGAGTTGTGAAAAATTTCCACCCCAATTGCAGGCGCAATGGCATGACTGGTTTCCTGGGTAAATATGGAGCTGGTCATTAAAAGAATGGAGGGTCTCAAGCGCTTTCCACCATTGGACAAAATATGCTGAACAGGAGCGTATAAGCCCTCGGGCTCAATATTCCAGTTCAGTTTTTCTATTTCATCGTTGATGAGGGTTGAGGCTTCGGCGAAATTCATTTTGGTCGATTTTCGTCAAATATAAGTAAAAAATCACTTCTCCTAAAAAGGCATAAAAGGGCGCTGCAATTTAATGGCTACCTTTAGCAAATGGAAGAGAAAACTGAACATGCAGGATACAAATACATGCAGGAGGCCATAGAATTTGCCCGTGAAGGAATTGCCCTGCGCCAGGGAGGGCCTTTTGGAGCCCTGGTAGTACGTAACGGTGTTGTGGTGGGCAAAGGACACAACCGTGTAGCGCCCGATAACGACCCCACTGCACATGCCGAAGTGGTGGCCATACGCGATGCCTGTAAAAATATTGGGACCTACCAATTGGATGACTGTGTGCTGTATACGACCTGTGAGCCCTGCCCCATGTGCCTGGGTGCCATTTATTGGGCAAGACCTAAAATGGTGGTGTATGGCGCAACAAAACATGACGCTGCGCAACAGCAATTTGATGATCGCCTTATTTATCAGAAGATTGAAAAACCACTGGCGGACAGGAAAATTCCGTTTGTGCAACAATTCAGAGAGGAAGCCCTCACCCTGTTTGAGATTTGGGAAAACCTGGACAATAAAATAAGGTACTAAGGCCTACAATCCATACTTGCAGGGCGAACCGGACCATACCGCAAAAAAAAAGCTGCACACGGTGCAGCCTTCTTTTATTTTTTTAGATGCGTTGTTCTACAACAAACCGGCTTTTTTAAGCTCTACCTCCATTTCCTGTTGCAATTCGCTGGCCTTTTGTGCAGCTACTTTTGCAAAGTTTTCAGTGGTGTCGGCATAAATTATACCACGCGATGAATTTACGAGCAAGCCACATTGGTGGTTCATTCCATTTTCGGCTACTTCGGCTAAACTCCCGCCCTGTGCTCCTACACCGGGCACTAAAAGGAAATGCTCCGGGGTGTGCTTGCGTATGTCTTTCAGCATATCCGCTTTGGTAGCTCCCACCACATACATAAGGTTATCCGTAGTTCCCCATTGCTTTGAGGTTTCCATCACTTTTTCAAACAATGCCTGTTTGCCATCATTGAAGTACTGAAAATCACTGGCACTTTTATTGGAGGTTAGTGCCAAAATAATGGCCCATTTCCCCAGGTAAGTAGTAAAGGGAAGTACCGAATCAGCCCCCATATAGGGTGCCAGCGTTACCGCATCATAATCCTGGTGATCGAAAAATGCACGTGCATACATGGCGGCAGTGTTGCCTATATCCCCACGCTTGGCATCGGCAATAATAAAAATATCCTCCTGTTTCTGGCGCAGGTACTTTACCGTTTTTTCCAGACTTTCCATACCGCTATACCCCAGGCTTTCGTAAAACGCCAGGTTAGGCTTATAGGCTACAGTATACGCAATGGTAGCGTCAATAATTTCTTTATTAAAGTTGAAAATCGGATCGGTGGTATCGAGCAAATGTTTTGGAATTTTTTGGATATCGGTATCTAAACCCACACATAAAAAACTCTTTTTTTGCCTGATACTTTCAAATAACTGCGCTGCGTTCATAATGTAATATAGGGGGATGTCAATTTATCAGATTAAAATTCAGCTTCCTGCAATCGCGCTGAATTTTCTTCAATAATCAGTTTATCAATAATTTCCTGAATATTACCTTCCATTATGGATGGTAAATTGTACAAGGTAAGGTTAATCCGGTGATCTGTCACCCGGCCTTGCGGATAGTTATACGTACGAATTTTTGCGGAACGGTCACCCGACGATACCATCGTTTTACGTTTGGAAGAAATCTCTTCCATGTGCTTTTGGTACTCCAGGTTATACAAACGGGTACGCAATTCGGCCATGGCTTTGTCGAGGTTTTTCAGTTTCGATTTCTGATCCTGGCACTGCACCACAATACCGGTTGGTAAGTGGGTTAAACGTATGGCGGAATACGTCGTGTTCACCGACTGACCTCCAGGTCCGGAGGAGCAAAACTCATCCCGACGGATGTCTTCGTTACGCAATACCACGTCAAATTCTTCGGCCTCAGGCAACACGGCTACCGTTGCCGCAGACGTATGTACCCGTCCCTGCGTTTCGGTTTGCGGCACGCGTTGTACCCGGTGCACTCCCGACTCGTATTTTAAAATTCCATACACGCCAGCCCCTTCTACGTTCATCACAATTTCCTTGTAACCTCCCGAGGTTCCTTCGCTCATGTGGGTGGTGGAAAGCTTCCAGCCTTTGGCCTGACAATACTTCGTGTACATACGGTATAAATCCCCGGCAAAAATACTGGCTTCATCGCCTCCGGTACCTGCCCGAATTTCGAGCACGGCATTTTTAGCATCCTCAGGGTC
>JAUIMD010000644.1 GCA_030433225.1 Bacteroidia bacterium | reverse complement strand
CATCCTTCCAAAATGGCTAAAGCCGAATGCACACTTGCTGGTAATTGCCGGGGTTGTAAAGGAGCCTCGTGTGTTTAAAAACGGTCCTCCATGGTTGTTGAACCGCTCATTTGTGGATGCATTTAAAAACCACGGCCTAACGCTTGAGGAACTTTCAATAAAACCACGAGTTGAAATAAATAGTGAGCTATATACCGCTTTGTTTCGCAACCAAATAAAATGATCCATGGCCTACGACGAATTTTTAGCGGATAGATTACGGAACGCACTTAAAGAGCAACATGCGGTTTATGAGGAGAAAAAAATGTTTGGCGGATTGTGTTTTATGGTGGATGACAAGATGTGCGTTGGCATTATAAAAAATGAGTTAATGGCACGGATTAATCCTGAAAAACAGGACTATTACCTGCAAAAGAAGGGAGCACGGCTAATGGAATTTACACACCGCCCAATGAAAGGTTTTTTGCAGGTAAGTACCGATGGCATAGACCTGGACAGCGATCTGGATGCGTGGGTGAGCTATTGCCTGGAATTTAATCCGCTGGCAAAATCAAGCAAAAAAAAGAAGTAACTCATGCGGGATGATGGCGACCGCTTAAAGCCAGTACAATTCCTATCCAACCAGGCTATTCAGGCCGTACGGTAACATGAAAACAGGTACTTTGCCGCTCCTTAACCACAAACACCTTTTTTTCCTCCTGAAAATCGGCCAGCACTTCTTCCAGCACCTTTTGCAGTTTTTCGTTTTGTTGTTTTACCCCATCAAAGCGCCAATACGAAATGTCAAAACTGGTACCAAATGAATGGGTACTGGTATTGGGCGATGCATTGCGGTTGGATCGGGTAAGTTTTCGTTGCTGTTCATCGGTACGCAATAAGGAGGTAACCGTAAAGAAATGCTTTCCCTGGGTACGGCGGTTAAATTCGTGCCCAATATCCTTTAAAACAGCATACGCCTGGGGAACCAGAAAATACACGCTATGTGTCAGTTTATCCACTTTAAAACCCCGCTTTTCCTTTACTTCTACCAATTGCTTCTTCCCCGCCGATTGCTCCACTTCAGCCAGGTTGGCATACACTTTGTTTTGCGTAAGTTCTTCGGATGCAGCCACATGCCTCGCATACGCATCGTTGCGCAAACGCAGTTTTTCGTGGTGTGTAATTACAGGGCGCGCCTCAATACGGGCTGCCATACGTTTATAACCATAAACGGACAAAACGATAAGAACCAGCGCAAAAATTAAGTAGCGTTTCAAGGGCTGCATGGTACAATTTTTCGATATTGGAAATGCATTGGTGCATTGCCTCGCAAAGAAATAAGAATAATTGACACAGCACAAGCGGCACTTGCATTTCGAACGGAAAAGCAAACGTATTTCTCGTTTTTCAGGTGGAAAAAATGCCATAAAATCGCTTCCGTAATTCAAAAAAAATACCCTTAATTTACCACAAAAACAGAGCACCTGATTCATGTCTATATCTATAAGAAAATCAACACTTAAAGACCTGAAGTTACTGGAAGAAATTGAGCAACTTTCCTTCCCGGTTTTTCAGCAAAGTACGCGCAGGGGGTTGCGCCTC
>JAUIMD010000059.1 GCA_030433225.1 Bacteroidia bacterium | reverse complement strand
GATAGAAGTTTTTACTTTATGAAATTCCGATTCTACAAAAATCTGAATTTCAAACTCACTACATAAATTAGGATTAACCCATTTTCAATAAAAATAATTTAGGATGAAAGATAAACTGCAATCTTATATATATACAGGAGTTGTTATTCTCTTTCTTATTGGAGGTATTGTATTTGTTCAAAAAGGTAAAAATAGAGCTACAAAGCAAAGAGAATATTTGAACCAGTCCGGTACTCTTGGGGTCGCCACTTTTGCAGGTCGTAGTCGTAAAAAGGGAAGAACCGAATATGTCGTTTTTGAGTATTTTGTTAATGATGAAAAGTATAAAATGTCCGATTTTTATTGTCCAAGGGACTCGCGAGAGGCAGCTGATGCGTTTAATTATAAAGCTAAAATAAAGGACAAATTTATAGTTCTTTATGATGGAGAAAATCCAAAAGAATCGATAATACGGTTGGATTACCCAGTTGGTGACAGCACTGATTTCAAAATGTATGAAAAGCAATTTGAACGAGTGAGATGGCAAAAAGCAAAAGAATAGAATCAAAATCCCGGATTTGCTTTTTGTCCGTGATCTGTTATCATGATGCGGGTAATGAAAGGTTTGTAATTCTATTTCCTCTTTAGATTTCAGGTTGCTTCATAAAAAACGCCCGATCAAACTTAATTGACCGGGCGTAATTGTAGGGTTTATATGCTTTCTTATAACGGAATGTTGCCATGTTTTTTTGCAGGGCGGTCTTCCTGTTTGGTGGCAAGCATTTCCAGCGCAGCAATTAACTTTTTACGGGTAGTGCGGGGCATAATAATTTCATCGATGTAGCCCAGTTCCGCTGCTTTGTACGGGTTGGCAAAATGATCGCGGTAATCCTGAATGGCGTTTTGACGATCTTCTTCCGTATTGAGTTTTCCGCGGTGCAAAATGTTAATGGCACCTTCGGCACCCATTACTGCAATTTCGGCAGATGGATAGGCGTAATTTACATCGGCACCAATGTGCTTGCTGGCCATTACGTCGTACGCTCCACCATATGCTTTACGGGTAATCAGGGTGATTTTTGGAACAGAAGCTTCGGAGAATGCATAGAGCAGCTTGGCACCGTGCTTAATAATTCCACCATATTCCTGGGCAGTTCCGGGTAAAAATCCGGGAACGTCTACAAACGTTACAATAGGAATGTTAAAGGCATCGCAGAAACGCACAAAACGTGCTCCTTTTACCGAAGATTCAATGTCTAATACACCGGCCAATACCTCGGGTTGGTTGGCTACGATGCCCACCGTTTTTCCATCCAAACGGGCAAAGCCTACAATGATGTTTCCGGCATAATACGGCTGTACTTCAAAAAAGTTTTTGTCATCCACCACCGATTCGATGATTTCGCGGATGTTGTACGGTTTGTTGGGGTCGGTTGGAACGAGCTTGTCCAACGCAGGCTCCTCGCGGTTGATATCGTCTGTGCAGCTGTGTTCGGGGGCTTCTTCCATGTTGTTGGAAGGAAGGAACCCGATTAATTCACGCAGCATTTGGATGGCTTGTTCGTCATCTTCTGCCAGTAAATGGGCAACACCACTTTTGCTGTTGTGGGTTTTTGCTCCCCCCAAATCTTCTTTGGTAACTTCCTCGTGGGTAACTGATTTAATTACATCCGGCCCGGTTACAAACATGTAACTGGTATCTTTTACCATCATAATAAAATCGGTCAGTGCAGGTGAATAAACGGCTCCACCGGCACAGGGCCCCATAATGGCCGAAATTTGAGGAATCACTCCAGAAGCCTTTACGTTCAGGTGAAAAATGTCGGCATATCCTGCAAGGCTTTGTACGCCTTCCTGAATACGTGCGCCACCTGAGTCGTTAAGGCCAATTACCGGCGCTCCCATTTTCAGGGCCAGCTCCAGCACTTTTACCACTTTGTTGGCATTGGAGCGTGACATGGATCCTCCCAAAACGGTAAAATCCTGGGCAAAGGCATACACCAGGCGTCCGTCAATTTTACCATAGCCGGTCACCATTCCGTCGCCCGGAATTTTGCTTTTTTCAAGCCCCATTTGATTTACCTGGTGGGTTACCAGTTTGTCCAGCTCGTTAAACGTTCCGGCGTCAAATAATTGCACAATACGTTCACGTGCGGTAAGTTTACCACCATCGTGGTGTTTTTTTATACGCGCTTCGCCACCGCCCAGTTCGGCTGCGGCATTTTTTTCTTCAAATACGGTATACTGTTTGTTTTCTGACATTTTTCTTGCATTAATTTCGATTAACAGAACAATTTATTCTCCCTCGGGCTTTACCTCTGCATCAATTACAATCAGGGCTTTATTGGCCTCTACGGTATCGCCGGCCTGGCAGTTAATTTTGGTCACTACGCCATCCACCCCGGCTTTGTATTCGCTTTCCATTTTCATGGCAGAAATTACAATAAGCGGCTGGCCGGCCAATACTGCGTCGCCTTCTTTTACCAACACTTTTACCACTTTCCCGGGCATGGGCGATACAATTTCGTTGTGGCTGTCGGAGTGCTGACTTTTGTGCCTGCTTTCCAGGTAGCGTGCCTGTGCATCAATAATGTTTACATCGTAGGTGGAGTAGGCCATGTTTACCAGGTAGTGGCGCGGTCCCTGCCCCTGAATGAGGTCGATGTTGTAGGATTTGTTCTTATTAAGGATGGAGTAGCTCCCTGCGTGAATGCGTTCAACGTCAAGGTTATATACTCTTCCGTCAATACTTATTTCTATGTTATGTCCTTCCTGGCTGATGATTTTAACCTCAAACTGAGTGTCATCAACTTTTATTTGTAACGGCATTTTTAGTTCTTTTTTATTAGCATTTACGTGATGGTTATGGCGAACCGGGCGCTAGTATTTGTTGATGTTAATACGACGTCCCGCTTCTTTCCACGATTTTTTGCCTTTTACCTGTTCCGGTTTTTTGTGGTCTTCCAGGATGTGTTTGTACTCGAGGTAAGCGGCTATGGCGGCAAGGTCTTTACAGGTACGGGTGCATTTCTTTTTCAATTCCATCAGCATGTCCATGTGGTTCTCGATGAAATGGGTGTCGTAAATTCCCGAAATAAATTCCTCATTTTCCATAATGCGTTTCAAGAAACCAATGGAGGTTTTAACCCCGGTAACCTGGTATTCGCGCAAGGCCCGCTTCATTCGCTTAATGGCTCCTTCGCGGTTGGTATCCCAGCATATCAGCTTGGAAATCATGGGGTCGTAGTGCATCGGAATTTCAAATCCTTCGTAGGTGTAGCCATCAATGCGAACCCCTAGTCCGCGTGGTTCGCTAATGTGCTTAATTACCCCCGGGCTGGGCATAAAGTTGTTTTCAGGATCTTCCGCATAAATACGGCATTCAATGGCGTGGCCAAACTGGCCAATGTCTTCCTGCTTGTATTTTAAAGGCTCGTTGCGTGCCACTTCTACCATTGCTTTTACCAGATCAATGCCCACCACACGTTCCGTAATGGGGTGTTCAACCTGTAGCCGGGTATTCATTTCCAGAAAGTAATAATCCAGGTTGGCATCCACCAAAAATTCAATGGTACCAGCACCTGAGTAGTTTACGGCCTTGGCTGCAGCTACCGATGCGGCTCCCATGCGTTGGCGCACCTCATCTGTAATAAAAGGGGAAGGGGTTTCCTCTATCAGTTTTTGGTGGCGGCGTTGTACCGAGCATTCTCTTTCGCACAGGTGAATTACGTTGCCATGGTTGTCGCCCAGTACCTGAAATTCGATGTGGTGCGGCGATTCAATGTACTTTTCGATGTACACCAAGCTGTTGCCAAACGCGGCACCCGCTTCTGACTGTGCCGACTCTACCGCTTTTATCAGATCTTCGGGTGTTTTTACCAGCCGCATTCCTTTTCCACCACCACCCGCGGTGGCCTTTACCATTACGGGGTAGCCAATTTTTTCACCCACCTGCTTTGGCAATTCCGGCGTTACCTCATCGGGGAGGTCCATGCCCGGCACTACCGGAACACCGGCGGCTATCATTTTATTACGTGCAGTTATTTTATCCCCCATGGTTCTGATCGCTTCAGGAGAAGGACCAATGAAGGTGATGCCTGCTTTAGTACACTCTTCTGCGAAAGTCGCGTTTTCGGATAAAAACCCATATCCCGGATGGATGGCATTGGCATTCGATTGTTTTGCAACATCTAAAATTTTCTGAATGTCCAGATAGCTTTCGTTGGATGGAGATGGGCCAATGTAGTATGCTTCATCGGCATAGCGTACATGTAATGATTTTCTATCTGCATCGGAGTAAACGGCAATGGTTTTTATCCCCATTTCTTTGCACGTTCGTATTACCCTCACAGCAATTTCGCCACGATTGGCAATCAAAATTTTTCGAATCATTTATAGCTTTTTGAAGTTGTCCAAAGTTAGAATAAATCTAAATTGAAGATTCGTTATTAACAGTTTTAACAAATATTTACGGAAAAATATATCTAATTGAGACGAGGGTGCAACTTACCTTTAATTGTAAGTTAACGAATTGATAATAAAACCTGTATTAGTAAAGTGGGGCAGGGGATTTATCCCTATGTGCCGGGCGTTAACCGTGTATACCCTACCCAATAGGATGGTTTTAACGGGTAAAAATGTTAAAAAGTGCCCCGATTTTAACGTTTGGGGGAGGTGTTAAAAACCGTGGTATTTTAGCGGGTAAAGGTTAACCTGCTACCGCGAAACGCTGTGTTTACTTTGTTGTTGGCATACACCAGGTTTCCATTTACAAAAGTATGTTCAATTTTGTTGGAAAAGTGGGTGCCTTCCAGCGGCGACCATCCGCATTTATACAGCAGGTTTTCTTTGCTAACGGTCCAGTTGTGGTTGGGATTTATCAACACCAGATCGGCAAAATAACCTTCTCGTATAAACCCTCTTTTTTCGATGTCGAAAAGCAGGGCAGGGTTATGGCACATTTTCTGCACCACTTTTTCCATGGTTATTTTTCCCTGTTTGCTCATCTCAACCATCAGGTTTACTGAGTGCTGTACCATCGGGCCGCCTGACATGGCATCAAAGGCGCCTCCTTTCTTTTCATCTATCGTGTGAGGTGCATGGTCGGTAGCAATTACGTCTATCCGGTCATCCAACACGGCTTTTAAAATGCCATCACGATCAGCCGCTGTTTTTACGGCCGGGTTCCACTTAATGTGTGTGCCTTTGGTCAGGTAATCGGCATCGGTAAAGTGGAGGTGGTGCACGCAGGCTTCTGCTGTAATTTTTTTGTTTTTGGTAAGGGGAGTCGCCTCAAAAAGCGCCGTTTCTTTTGCCGTGCTCAGGTGCAAAATGTGCAAGCGTGTGTGGTGCTTTTTGGCCAATGATACTGCAAAGGAAGAGGACAAATAGCAGGCTTCTTCACTACGGATTAGCGGGTGATATTGAACAGCTGCATCCTTTCCGTATTTTTCAAGATAGGCGGCTTTATTTTTGTTAATGGTGGCCTCGTCTTCGCAATGGGTGGCTATGAGTACCGGCGACTTTGAGAAAATTTGTTCCAGGGTATGGGCGTTGTCAACCAGCATGTTGCCGGTGGAGGAGCCCATGAATATTTTAATTCCACATACTTTTTTGGGATCTACCTTGAGTAATTCTTCCAGATTGTCGTTGGTGGCACCAAGAAAAAAGGAATAATTGGCTGCGGACACCTGAGCTGCACGGGTAAATTTTTCTTCCAGAATTTCGTTGGTAACGGCCTGTGGCTTTGTGTTGGGCATTTCGAGATACGAAGTAATGCCTCCGGCCACCGCAGCACGGCTCTCGGTTTCAATGTCGCCTTTATGGGTGAGCCCCGGGTCACGAAAATGTACCTGGTCATCAATTGCACCGGGAATAAGCCATTTCCCTGTTGCATCTATTACCTCATATCCGATTAACGCCTCAGCAGAAACTTCGTTAAACGTGACTTTCTCAATGCGTGATTGGTTAATAAATACCGAGCCGGTTTTGGATTCACCATCGTTAATAATGGTGGCATTTTTAATTACGTATCTGGTCATGAGGCAAAGTTATGCAATTTTCTTTTTCGGGTATTTTCGAAAGAAGCTGTTTAGCTTCAGTTGAAGCACGCCCATTACCGCTTCGCTGAATATTCCGCCACTCATTTTGGAGGTTCCCAGTTCACGGTTTACAAATATAATGGGCACCTCGGTGAGTTGGTATCCACATTTCCATGCGGTAAATTTCATTTCTATCTGGAAAGCATATCCTTTAAACTTAATTTTATCAAAGTCGATGGTTTCCAACACTTCGCGGCGGTAGCATTTAAATCCCGCCGTGGTATCTGCTATTTTCAAGCCCGTAACAATACGCACATACTTCGAAGCAAAATACGACATTAACACCCGGCCAATGGGCCAGTTTACAACGTTTACCCCCGATATGTAACGCGAACCAATGGCCACGTCCGCTCCCTGGTTTTTACACGTGTCGTAAAGTTTAGGCAGATCGTTAGGGTTGTGCGAAAAGTCCGCATCCATCTCAATTACAAAGCGGTAGTTCCGCTCCAGGCTCCATTTAAAACCTGCAATGTAAGCGGTGCCTAGGCCCAGTTTGCCTTTTCGTTCTTTAATGAACAAGCGCTCAGTAAATTCCTTTTGCATTGATTTTACAATGTCCGCAGTGCCATCGGGCGATCCATCATCAATTATCAACAAATCAAACTGGGGGGCCTCCAGTTCCAGTACAGCACGAATAATATTCGCAATGTTTTCTTTTTCGTTGTAGGTTGGAATGATAACGAGCGTTTCTGACATGTTGGTAAAGTAAGTGAGGGGTTATTGTTTTTGGATAAGGGCAACGGCGGCAACAGAAATGCCTTGTTCGCGTCCCTCAAAACCTAATTTTTCGGTGGTCGTTGCTTTAATGGAAACGTCGTCGGTTTCCACCTTTAACAGCTTGCTTATAACCTGCTGCATGGCGGGTATGTGTGGGTTTAACCTGGGGTGTTGCGCACTAATGGTGCAGTCAATATTGCCAATGATAAATCCCTTGTCCTGTAATTTTTGAACGATTTCTTTAAGAAGTACTTTGCTGTCGGCGTTTTTGTATTCCGGGTCGGTATCCGGAAAATGGTAGCCGATGTCACGCATGCCGGCCGCCCCTAACAGAGCATCAGAAATGGCGTGGAGCACCACGTCTCCATCGCTGTGAGCTACCGTTCCTTTTGTATGTGCTATTTCAATGCCGCCAAGCCAAAGGCTTTCTCCCTCGGCAAGGGCATGCACATCGTATCCGTATCCTACTTTAATTTTCATTTGGCGCAACTAAAAACGTGCAAGGTACGTATTTTAGTTGTTAATCATGCTGCGTATACCGTCCACCCCAAAGGAAAGTGTGAAACGGAGTGTATTGGCCAGCGGACTGTTGGGCGTAGTTGGAATAAGGTAGGAAACATCCAGTGCAAAAACGTTCATTTCGAACCCAGCTCCTACCGAGAAGAACTTTCGGTTTCCTTTCATTTCATGCTCATAGAAGTATCCTCCCCGAACAAAAAACTTTTCGGCATACACGTATTCAGCTCCAATGGACCACATGATTTCGTGCAATTCTTCCTGCATACCTCCCGGGGCATCGTACCACGAAGAGTATAGGGCTTTAATGGGCGAAATATTGGCTCGTTCACTGCCTGTGGGGTCATTCACATTGTCGGGGGTTGGTACCAGCAGTTTGGTCATATCCACCGAGGCACGTATCTCGTTGTAGTCGTCCAGTTTAAATCCCCACGCCGTTCCTAACCGAAAATTCGTAGGTAAAAACTCGCTCAATTCACCTTCGGTGTACGAAATTTTTGCACCAATGTTACTGATGTTCAGTCCTACCGCATAATTTACAGGGATGGAGGAGTTGCGTAATTCTCGTTGGTAATAAAGTGCAATGTCGGTTGCGAAAGATTGACCTGCCTGGTCGTACTCGGTTTTCGCACCTCCCGAAAGGTCAGAATAGATGTAACGAAATGCAACTGCACCTGAGAAATACTCTGAAAATTTTCTTGAATAGGCGGCATCAATGGAGAATTCATTGGGTTTAATAATTCCCTGGTCTTCTCCTTGGTCTCCGGTCCATTGAATCTCCCCCAACGAGAAGTATTTAATGGATGCACTTATCGATTGAAGGTCGCCAAATTTTTTGTGTCCTGCCAAATAAAACAGCCCGATATCATTTACCAACTCACGTAACCAGGGGGTGTAGGAGAAGGAAAAACCAAAATCGTCGGTAATAAACGGATATTTTGCAGCATTCCAGTATTGCGAGTTAATGTCAGGTGTGATGGCGCCTGCCGCATCGCCCACCGCACTACCGCGCGAATCGGGTGCAATGGTTAAAAATGGCGTAGCAGTGGTCACCGGATTTGGCTCATCCTGCGCATTCGCATGAATTGTGGTTAACGTAGCAACTACAAGGCTTAGGGCACAAAACTTTATATAATTCATATTTCAA
>JAUIMD010000643.1 GCA_030433225.1 Bacteroidia bacterium | reverse complement strand
TGGATACCATTATTGATGGAAAAGAAATGCAGGTAGCCAAAATTAATTCGATGGGGATGCTGGTGTACGAAGATTACCCCGATTCGGTTGAATTCTCAAAACGTTACGCTAAGTCTGATTTACGAAACTATAAAGACGGTGATCCGGAATCAAGCATGGACCCACGGGTATGGAAACAGGAATTAACACCTGACCAGGCAACTGCCAATTTGTATAGCCCAGATGGTACAGAAGGAGAAGGCATGCTGACTACCCAGTTAAGCAACGAGGTACGGGTGTACAAAGGAGGAGGCTGGAGAGACCGCCCCTACTGGCTGAACCCCGGATCGCGCAGGTATTTAGACCAAAATCAGTCTCGGGACGACCTGGGTTTCCGTTGCGCCATGGACCGTTTCGGCCCCACTACGACGTACTAAACTTCACATAAATTAATAAAGGAAACCCCGATTAAATCGGGGTTTTTTTATACTTTTAAATTTATGAGCATTGAGGAGTTATACCAAATCTATTGTACCTCATCAGGTGTTACAACGGATACACGAAGCTGTGAAAAAGACAGCTTATTTTTTGCCCTGAAAGGAGATCATTTTAACGGAAATAAATTTGCGGAATCCGCCCTGCAGAATGGCGCATCGTATGCCATTGTGGATGAGGTGCACGGACCTGCTTCCCCCAAAATTATTGTAGTAAACAACGTACTTGAAACGTTAACAGCGCTGGCCACACACCACAGAAAGATGCTGAAAAAGCCGGTGCTGGCCATCACCGGCACCAACGGTAAAACTACCACAAAAGAGCTGATAGCGGCGGTTTTGTCGAGACACTTACGCATTTACTACACACGCGGAAACTTTAACAACCACATTGGAGTACCCCTGACTCTTCTCAGCGCAAAACCAACCGACGACCTTATTATTACCGAAATGGGTGCGAATCATCCGGGAGAAATCGGCTACCTGTGCCAGATTGCCCTGCCCGATTTTGGCCTGATTACCAACATTGGAAAAGCGCACCTGGAAGGGTTTGGTTCGTACGAAAACATCATACATACTAAAAAAGAGCTCTACGATTATATCCAAAATACGTCAGGCAAAATTTTTATAAACCCGCAGGATGCACTGCTCCGCTCTATTTCTACAGGCATTGATGCCATTGCTTACGAAAACGATTTTCGTTTAGAACTCACACGGCAGGATCCGTTTTTATGGTTCCGCTATACCGATGAGGAGCACGAGATCGTATTTAAAACAAACTTTATTGGTGGATACAATGCCCCCAACTTTAAAGCAGCCGTTACCATAGGAAGGCACTTTAAGGTGCCGGTGCCTAAAATAATAACGGCATTGCAGCATTACCAACCGGGCAACAACCGCTCGCAATTGCAAAAAACCGAATTCAACACCCTTATACTGGATGCCTACAATTCGAATCCCTCCAGTTTAACAGAAGCCATCCGGAATTTTGCGGCCCTTGACCACCCCAACAAATTTGTAATTTTAGGCGACATGAAAGAGCTGGGCGAGTTTTCGGAGGAGGAGCATCAAAAAATTGCCACCCTGCTACATGAAAGCCCCGGCATAAAAGGGATACTT
>JAUIMD010000642.1 GCA_030433225.1 Bacteroidia bacterium | reverse complement strand
TTATTCATGACGAATCTGAGATGTTTACAAGTCAATCGGCACAATTGCAATGTGAACTTTATTTCAAACTAAAAATGTAGATTTTTTATGAAAAATTTAAACTTTTTCAAAACGCTGCTTACGGTTTCGTTTGGGTTGTTGCTAGGCATGCATATGCAGGCGCAAACCTCAACTGTTTCAGGTAAAATCACAGCCGCCAGCGACGGAATGGGCATACCTGGAGCCACTGTAACTGTTGTGGGCACCACACGGGGTACAGTTTCTGATATGGATGGCAATTATTCTTTTCAGGTAATGGAAGATGAGACCTTAACATTTAGTTTCATCGGGATGAAAACCGTAGAAATTAAATACACCGGACAATCCACCTTAAATGTTGAACTGGAAGACGACCTGGTAGGACTGGAAGAAGTAGTGGCCATTGGCTATGGCTCCGTAAAAAAAGAAGACCTTACCGGTGCGGTACAAGCCATTTCTTCCAAGGATTTCAATGTTGGATCAATCAGCTCTCCTCAGGAATTGGTAAATGGTAAAATTGCAGGGGTTCAAATCGTTAGCGATGGTGGTGCTCCAGGAGCAAAACAAACCATCCGTATACGTGGTGGTGCTTCACTAACCGCCACAAATGACCCTTTAATTATTATTGATGGTGTACCCATATCAGAAGGAGACATGGGTGGTATGCGTAACCCACTTAATGTGATTAACCCTAACGATATTGAAACCTTTACCGTTTTAAAGGATGCATCAGCAACAGCTATTTATGGTTCGCGCGCATCTAACGGCGTTATCATTATAACCACCAAAAAGGGAGCAGCGGGTAAAATGATCGTTGATTATTCAGGCAATGTTTCTGTCGGAACTGCCTCCAATTATGTGGATATGGCTAATGCATCGGAATACGTGGATATAATAAATCGCGTAAAACCAGGCGCGGCAAATCAATTAGGAAACGCCAATACAGATTGGCAAAAGGAAGTATACAGGACAGCCATTAGTACCGATCACAATGTTGCCTTATCTGGTGTAGTTTCCGAAACCCTTCCTTTCAGAGCATCCATTGGGTATAATCTGGCGAATGGTATTTTGGATGTTACTCAAATGCAACGAACCACAGCCGCTTTAAACTTAAACCCAAAATTTTTCGAAGATCACCTGGCGGTTAATTTCTCGGCAAAATACATGAACATCAAAAACAACTTTGGCGATGAAGGTGCAATAGGCGATGCAATTCGCATGGACCCAACACAAGCGGTGACCAGTACCGATGCGGCGTTTACCCCATATGGAGGGTATTTTGCATGGCTGCTTGGGGATGGCTCTCCGGATAACAATGCGCCACAAAATGGCAGAGCACGTTTGGACCAAAAAAGAGATATCTCCAAGGTGAACCGTTTGATAGGAAATATGCAGTTTGACTATCAATTCCATTTCCTGCCTGAATTGCGCGCCAACCTGAATTTGGGCTATGAATACGCTAACGGACAAGATGACGGTGGCGTATTAGTACCTGCTAATGCCGCATGGGATAAGGCAGCTTATGTAAGGGGAGGATCCATAAAGAATTATGAAAACATTAAAATGAACCGCTTA
>JAUIMD010000058.1 GCA_030433225.1 Bacteroidia bacterium | reverse complement strand
TAGCAGCGACCCTTGTTTACCTAATTCAATAAAATAATTCAGTGTTGGAAAAGTGATGCGGGTAAGTACCCCGGTGGCACCTTGCACAAAAACCTGCTCGTTTGTTTGGGTGGATGGAATGGGATAGCGTTGGCGAGTCCAGGATTCGAGGACTGTGCCGCTTCTATCGGTTTGAATACGGTTGAACTGGTCATCGGTATTGGTTGGATAAAAATGCGCTGTATATGTTTCTTTTTCCGCCAATGAACGATGGTAGTACAGCTTTAGGTAAGCCCCCGAATCCTCAATGGCATATCCCATTACGGCGGCATCGTCTTCGAGGGTATTCAGTGCTATGCCCGGAAAATCCTCTAAAAAAGCAGCTTCGCCTCCCAATTCACCTTCCTGCAATTTTTCAAAAAAATCTTTCCCCAACGCATCCTGCAAGCGAATCTCCAATGATCCGTCTGAAATACGGGGGGTAAACGTATGTTGTGCCAGCAAAGTTTCGTTCGCCGGAATAGGGCTTGTATTGTAGTAATATCCGTTATCGTCCGCTTCTGGGTACTCTGCCAATGGGTACACCTGCAGGGTCTGACTTTTCAGCGTATCGCCATAAAAATAACCGTCATAGTCCAGTACCAGGGTCAGCGAATCGAAAACCGCATCGCTCGTGACGGTTGTACCCGGAACTGTAACCTGAAAGCAAGTGGAAGCATGCACAGTACCAAACGCACCATCGGTATATTGCCCCACCAGCATTCTGCCGGTAGCAGACGTGCGCACCGAATCTAAAATGACCGTTGACAGCTCTACCGTTAAGGTATCCATATACCCCAATTGGGTGTGCGAACTCACCAGGTCGTTCCCCATATGAAAGGCCGCACTGCTCAAATCCTGCTCGCTACATCCTGCCAACAGTAAAACCGTAAGCAGTGCACCGCCCACCCAAACGGTAAGCAAGGCCGGTATTTCGCTATTTTTGTTCTCCATATATTGCGCTGTTTTAGCAGCCGTGTCCGTTTGTGCACCACGGCTTTTGTTAAACCGCCGCAAATAAAATGGAATGTCCTGTAAAACCTCGGCCAAGTATACCTACGTGCAATTTCCATAGACCAAAACTTCTTGCTCCCGTATTTTAAGCTTTGCTTACATAAAAAACCCTAAAGTCGATGAATAAGGCCTGCTCATCTTTGCTTTAGTAGCGTTTATATACCGCAGTTTACCAAGCCCTTTGCAGCCGTTATATTTGCGCCATTCAACAGTAACAAGAAAAAAATATGGTCAATTTTGTGAAACATTTGATGCTTTGTGTAGCGGTTACCACTGCTTTTACTGCCTGTGAAGACGAGGACGAAACCGAACTTTTAGGCAATTGGGTAGAACTGTCAGATTTTGAAGGTGTACCGCGTAGCGATGCGGCCGTTTTTACCATTGGAAATAAGGCATACATTGGTACCGGATACGATGGCGATGACCGCTTAACGGATGTTTGGGCCTACAATACCGAAAACAACAACTGGGAGCAGGTGGCCGATTTTCCGGGAGCAGCCCGTAACGGTGCGGTGGGGTTTAGCGTGGATGGCAAAGGCTATCTGGGTACAGGCTACGATGGGGAAAATTCGCTCAACGATTTTTGGGAATACAACCCGGAAACAAATGCATGGAGTCGAAAAGCAGATTTTGCAGGTTCGGCCCGCTTTGGGGCGGTTGCCTTTAGTATTAACGAAGGCGGTTATGTAGGAACCGGATACGACGGAAACATGCTAAAAGACTTTTATAAGTATACCCCATCTACCGATAGCTGGGAGAAAATTTTGAGCATTCCGGGTTCCAAACGAATGGACGCTGTGGCCTTTGTAATTGATAACAAAGCATATGTGGGTACAGGAATTGACAACGGCACCTATGAAAATGATTTTTGGGTGTATGACCCCGCAACCCTTTCGTGGGAAGAAAAAAGAGAAATATCGAACATTAGCGACGAAAGCTACGACGATGATTATGCCATTACCCGCATTGAGGCCGTTGCCTTTAGCGTTGGCGGATATGGATATGTAGCCACGGGAGGCGCCGGTACCGTAGGAAACGACGTGTGGCAATACGACCCTGACAATGATCTGTGGGAAGAAAAAACTTCATTGGAGGCTGCATCTCGTATGGAGGCGGTAGGTTTTGCCATTGGCAACCGGGGATACATTGCCACAGGCCGCTCTACCAGTTATTATTTTGATGATTTATGGGCTTTTGATCCTTTTGACGAACAGGAAGATTATGACTAAAACATTCCTGTGCCTGTTTGCATTTGCGCTAATGGTAACGCTTTCAGCATGCCAGCAAAAAACAGCCTTTGATGCCCATGTATTCCCTGTTGGAGCAACGTCGTGGGGATATGCCATAACAGTGGAAGGAAAACCTTTTATTCGTCAGGAGTACATTCCGGGGCTTTCCGGTCGGGTACCCTTCTCCTCAAAAAAGGATGCAAAAAAGGTGGTCAACCTGGTGATTGAGAAACTTGAAAACGGGCAAAGCCCAACCATAACACAAGAAGACCTTACAGGCATCAACTTTGTCCGCTCTCCGCTTCAGGATTAATGTTGATGCCATTGCAGAGGTGGGAGGCCGTTCAATTTTTTGAATGGCCTCTTTCATTTTACAGCTTAAATTTATCCAGGTATTCGTTAAATAAAAGGCGGTAACTGCTGCCAATTGGTATGCGCTGGCCTTCGATAACAATACGGTTGTTCTCAATTTTCTCCACCGCATTAAGTGAAACAATAAACGATTTATGCACGCGCATAAAAGTTCGCCGTGGTAGCTTTTCTTCCAGGTATTTCATGGTGGTTTTTGTCAGCAGGCTTTTCCCCTTCAGTTTCATTTTCACATAATCTTTAATGCCTTCGATGTACAAAATATCGGCTAACATTACTTTTACCGTACTGTATTCCACTTTTACCAATATAAAGGTGTTTTCCTCTTCTTTTGCAGGCATTTGTACCTGATGTGTGGGTACCGGAATTTTTGAAACCGGTTCTTTACGCAACGAAAAAAGCTCGTAGGCCTTGTTCACTGCCTGAAAAAAGCGATCAAAGGGGATGGGTTTCAACAAATAATCAAGTACGTTTAATTCAAACCCTTCCAAAGCATATTCCGAATACGCCGTGGTAAAAATAACCATGGGTGGCTTTTTTAGCATGCGTACAAACTCTAACCCGGTAATGTTGGGCATTTGTATATCAATAAACAATACATCCACCTCCTGTTGATTCAACATTTTAACGGCATCAATAGCACTGGTGTAGGTACCCACCAACTGAACAAAATCCAACTTGGCACAATGTTCTTTTATAACATTTAGCGCCAGAGGTTCATCGTCTATAGCTATACATTTCATGCAATCGGTTTTTAATTTTTTGCATTTTCTACTGCCAAACGCCCCATTTTATTATGCTCAGCGCGGCATTCCAAAACTATTGTTTATTGCTTGAGTTTAAGTTGTAAAGTTACTTTATAAACCTCGTTTTCTACGTGTGTACGCAACAAATGCTCGCTGGGATACAATAATTCCAATCGCCGTTCAATGTTTTTTAAGCCAATACCAGAGCTTGTTTCGTTGGTAACTTTCCGTACTATTTTATTGGAAACTTCTAACCTTATGTCATCCGATCCAATATCCAATTGAATGTGTATGAAAGATGGGGAGGCCGTATCCGTACCGTATTTGAACGCATTTTCAATGAGGGGGATCAATACAAAAGGAGCTATTGTATGATGCCCGGCAACACCTGTTACCTTATACTGCACATCCACAAGTTCGGTGAGGCGCAGTTTATGCAGGTCGATGTAATCTTTGACAGTGTCCAGTTCTTTTTGCAGCATCACCATGGAATCTTCCGACTCATACAGCATGTAGCGCAAAATGGACGACAGTTTTAAAATGGAATGGGTGGTAATTTCAGAATTGGTCAGAGCCAGCGAATAAATGCTGTTTAATGAGTTAAACAAAAAATGCGGATTTATTTGTTGCTTCAGATATTCCAGCTCGGTGGTTACCTTCTGTTTTTCAAGGGCTTGTTTCCATTCCTCATCATACTGCCATTTTTTTATAAACCGCAAGGAAACCCCCAATGCATAAAACAACACCAAACTGGATACATCCAGTAAATTACGGCCATTAAACATGCGGCTGAAAAACGACTGTTGGGACCATTTGGGGGGTTTTAGCTTCCCTTCATACCCCTTTTGAGGTCCTTCCATATCCTGAGGCCTATTTATAAAAGCAGGCCTTTCCTGCTCAAAAACCTTATCCATTTGCTGTTGGATCGTCCATTGTTTCCCCAAAAAAGCCACACCTATAATAAGCAGACTCAAAGCCACAAAAAGCACTTGCTTTTTTCGCAACAACAGCGGCATTAAAGCAAAATATGTGATGTAAAAAATGAGGGCATAGGTAAAAATAATGCCCAGTTTTATGCTTACCGGCATATGAAATGGGCTGTTTCGTTCCAACAAAAAGCTAAACGAAAGCAGCAACAACCAAACGGCTGCATGTATAATGGGTACGATTATTTTCTTTTTTACGTCCATTTAATTGTGGGAAATCTGCGTTATAAATTCTTATTTAATAGAATTTTACCCCAAGCACATGGGCATGCAAAAGTATCTTTTTTGGTACTGTAGTACAAAACTAATCGACCAAGCGGCTGATTTAGTCGATAACCGTAAAACTATCCTGTATGGGAACTTTAATGAGCTCCCCATTCCATGCCGGCATTTCCAGGTGGCCTCTCCAATGGATATTCCCAGAGCGCTGAGTTGGGATCTGCAACACCAATCCACTATCCGTTGAATAATAACTGGTATAAGGGCTGTCCTGCTGTAGTTTAACCTCGGGTAAATAAGTGGTATCCAAGGCACTAATATGAATGCTTGCTGTATAGGTTTCACCCTTTTTTAATACTTCTTTATTTTCCTGAATATTTATAGTAAACCGGTTATAAGTGAGATCTTTACGCTTAACACCCTCGCTTAAATCAATGGTGACCAGCGTTAGTACATGTCCCAGTTGAGTCAGTATCAGGTCTTTTTGCACATCTGTCCACTTCTCTCCCACCGATACATAAGTTCTTACATTCTCACTCATCTCATTTAGCAGCAAGGGGGGTAAATAATGTAACCTTAAACGACTCATTTGCAAAAACATTGAATCAATTTTCAGCATAGTCTCCTCACTAACGACCTGTTCATCCTTGAGAATGGACTGAATTTCATTCAAATCATTGGATAATCCCAATGCAACTTTATAGACATATGTATACCTGACGGGATGAATGATATACCTCAGTTTGAGTTCATCGAGCTGTGATTTACTGGATTCCAGAACAAGCACCTTATTGGCAGTGACTAAAGGATCGTTTACGGTTTTCGGTTGGCACCCAACCCAAAGGATGCAGATGGCTACTAAAGAAAGAATGTTTTGCATAATCGGTGGTTTTAAAAATACTTGCCGGTAAATATAACAATCGTAAAAAACTTTGCCATACTGAAAATTCAAAGCACAAATTGCTCCGGCTTGCCAGCTGCTGAAATTAATTCCCCAATCATCCGTATTATTTTCAGTTTGCAGCATACTGTTTAAGTTATTTTTAATGGCCATAAATAGTCCCTTTCCTCTTTTTTAAATTTGGTCTGCATAAGGGTGCAAATGCCTGTCAACCTTACCTCTCACGCGAACCTAACGCCAGTTTAACTACTGTATACCTGTTAATTACACGTTGAAATATAAAACGAATTGGTTTAGCCTATATCTTTGAAGTCTGAAAAAACAAGAAAAGGTAATTGCGCCCCACGCGATACAAAACTGCTCATATAAGAAATTGAAAAAAGTAATACAAAATGAAGAAATTAAATCGAAACACAGCGGTTGAAACAACCACCTATCCTACGCGAATTTTACAGTTTGGAGAAGGAAACTTCCTTCGTGCATTTACCGACTGGATTGTAAATAAAATGAATAAAGAAGCCGGTTTTAACTCCGGAGTAGATGTTGTACAACCTTTGGCAAACGGTATGGTAGACATGCTGAATGCACAGGACGGACTGTACCACGTTTACCTCAAAGGAATTAAAGACGGCCAACCCATTAAAGAGTTTTCGCTGATCGATTGTATCAACCAGGGCATTAACCCCTACAGCGAATTTGACAAATACGAGCAAGCCATTGTAAATCCTGATTTACGTTTTGTTTTCTCCAATACCACCGAAGCCGGTATTAGCTGGGACGAAACAGATACACTGGATATGGAGCCCCAGAATTCATTTCCGGGCAAAGTAGCTGCTTTGTTATACAAGCGTTTCAAGGCCTTTAACGGAGATGCTTCAAAAGGTCTGATTTTCTTTGCCTGCGAGTTGATCGATCGCAATGGCGATATTCTGAAGCAATTGGTATTGCGCCATGCCGAAAACTGGAAACTGGAAGAAGCGTTTATCAACTGGGTGAACGAGGCCTGCTGTTTCTGCAGCACACTGGTAGACCGCATTGTACCCGGCTTTCCACGCGAAGAGATTAAAGAAATCCAACAGGAATTGGGTTACGAAGATAACCTGGTAGTGGTAGGTGAATACTTCCACCTTTGGGTAATTGAAGCACCGGAATGGGTGAAAAAAGAATTCCCTGCCGAAAAAGCCGGTTTGGAGGTGAAGTTTGTAGAGGACATGACCCGTTTTCGTGAGCAAAAAGTACAGGTATTAAATGGATGCCACACCGGTAGCTATGCCGTTTCCTTTTTAAGTGGAATTGAAACCGTTCGCGAAGCCTACGAAAACCTGGAAGTAGGCGCCTTTATGAAGGAGCTTGTTTACGACGAAGTGTTACCCGGACTGGAAGGATCAGAAAAAGAACTGAAGAAATTTGCCAATAAAATTCTGGAACGTTTTGCCAACCCGTTTATTCGTCACCAATGGCAAAGCATTGCCTTAAATGCCATGTCGAAATGGGAAACCCGCAACCTTCCTGCGCTCATGAACTTTTACCACAATTACAATATTTTGCCCCAAAAGATTGTATTTTCGCTGGCCGCTATGATTGCCTATTTTAAAGGGAATGTACAGGGCGAATGCTACAAGGTGATGGATGACCAATGGATTCTGGACTTTTACAAAAAGGTTTGGGATGAGTGCGACGGCCGTCCGGCATCTGTACACCAATTGGTAGAAAAAGTATTGGGACTGGAAAAAGTTTGGAAAATGAACCTGAACGAAATTCCTAACCTAACCCTTACGGTTAGCCACTACCTTTTCCTGATTACCCAAATTGGCATGAAAAAGGCGGTAAATGCGGTACTTCATGAAGATAATCCTTTAATGAAAATGACCGTAGAAGGAATGAAGAAAAAGGAAGAACAAAGCGCGGAAGTGTAACATGAGAAAATACATTAAAATAAACGCTGCAGATAATGTAGCCATTGCTCTTAAGCCACTTAGCAAAGGCGATGTGGTAAGTACGGATGAACAAACAGTAACGCTGACAGAGGATGTTCCTCAGGGGCATAAAGTAGCGCTGACCTCAATCGCTGTCAACGAAAACATTCTAAAGTACGGAGCTCCCATCGGGCATGCCACAACTGACATTAAAGCCGGTGAACATGTGCATGTTCAAAACACAAAAACCAATCTTTCGGGTACCATTACGTATGCGTTCCAACAAAAGCTGAATGAGCTAAAATACAGCAAAGAGCAACGCACTTTTATGGGCTACCACCGCAGCAATGGCAAGGTTGGCGTTCGCAATGAATTGTGGGTGGTGCCTACTGTTGGCTGTGTAAACGGACAGGCGCAGCAAATTGCCAACCTGTTAAAAGAAGAGGCCGATACATCGTGCATTGACGGTGTGGAAGTGTTTAAGCACAATTACGGTTGCTCCCAGCTGGGCGATGACCATACCAATACGCAAAAGGCCCTGGCCGACCTGATTAACCACCCCAATGCAGGGGGAGTTTTGGTATTAGGATTGGGATGCGAAAACAACCAGGTTAAAGACCTGAAAAAGTTTATTGGCGATTACGACCCGCAAAGAGTACGCTTTTTGGTAGCACAAGAGGTAGAAGATGAGGTGGAAGAAGGCTTGAAAATTATTCGTGAAATTTTTGCGGCCATGCAAACCGATGAACGTACTGCCACCCCACTCTCTGAGTTAAACATTGGTTTAAAGTGTGGTGGTTCGGATGGTCTTTCGGGCATTACCGCAAACCCTTTGGTTGGAGAGTTTTCAGACTATCTGGTAGCACAGGGAGGAACCACAATTCTTACCGAAGTGCCCGAAATGTTCGGGGCTGAAACCCTTTTAATGGAACGTGCTGAGAGCGAAGCCGTATTTAACAAAACGGTAGCCCTAATCAATGGGTTTAAGGATTATTACCTGCAGCACAACCTTCCGGTTTATGAAAATCCATCACCGGGCAATAAAAATGGCGGAATCACAACCCTGGAAGATAAGTCGTTGGGATGTACGCAAAAAGGAGGTGCTGCCACTGTGGTGGATGTGTTGGAGTATG
>JAUIMD010000057.1 GCA_030433225.1 Bacteroidia bacterium | reverse complement strand
CTTCGTCACGTGCCAGGGAGGCCCCCACATGCTCCATAACGTACTGCAGTGCGTCGTGCGCCGGCAAAAGCGTATTTACCCCGGGGTAATTGTACGGGGTAGAAACCACCGTTGCCGTTTTATAATCTCCATTGCCCGGCACCAGCTCGCTGCCGTTCAGTATGCCATCTTTGTTTCCATCCTGCCAATTGTCACTTCCATACACCCTATAAGTTGGGGTGGAACCGGTAAAGTAGTTGGAGCTGCTTCCTGAAGGCCCACAGATAAAGTAATTTCCCATCATGTTACAGTAGGAGTCGCCCCCGGTATCGCCCATAATAAAACCGTTGGTTCCCCAGTTGTACAGCACCGAGTTGATGAACTCGTGCGAACCCCTGGCTTTAGGATTACGCGTTTTATTATCGATATAAAGCGACCGGATGATGGACCATTTCCCGCTCTGCATGAGACCACCGGTGCTGTGGTTTTGGTTATTAATGCCCTGGCCTACAATACAGTCCTGAAACGTGAGGTTGTCAATTCCCGAACCGTTCACGTCCAGGGTTCCGTCTCTCCCCCACGAAATGGAAACATGGCTGAACAAGTAATCCTTTCCCCCCGAAATTCCTACCGCATCTTTTCCTGAATCGCCGTTTTTACCCATACGAAAACGAATATGCTGAATGATATTGTTTCCCGAACTGGAGGTTAGCGCAATACCATTGCCATAAATGGTGATGCCGTTTCCGGGGGCAGTTTGCCCGGCAATGGTTATGTTTTTGCTAATAACGATACGGTCCGAAATGTGAATTACGCCCCCCACATCAAATACCACAATGCGGTTGGGCTGGCTTACAGCATCGCGAAACGAGCCCCGCCCGCTGTCGTTTAAATTGGTAACATGGTATACACTGCCATTGCGGCCCCCGGTAACGTATTTCCCAAACCCTTCGGCTCCGGGAAATGCCAGTTGCTGTGCATTTACTGCAAATGCAGCTGGCAGCAGGAGGGCCATAATAAGTAATTTAAGAGGAATAATTTTTGAAGCGTTCATGCCTATGTGGATTTTTTTAAAGATTCGATTCAACATTTAAGGGTCAATGTACAAAATAAAAACAAGTCCGTTTTATGCAGTTGACGGGCTTGTTTACGAGAAGAGCCGGTTTTTGGCCGGCTCCTCGTATCTTGCGCAACCTGCTTTTCAGGTTATTTTTTTATTATTTTTTGCGCTTTTAATGCCTTTCCGTCTGCTTCAATGTATACCAGATACATTCCGCGCGTGAGGGCACTTACATCCAGTTGGGGCTGCTCCTTTGACAGGGATTGATCGATCACCGTTTTCCCGGTTAAGGTGTGCACCTTTACATGTACATTGCTGTACATTTGATCAAACCGAAAGGTTGCCCATTGATGTACGGGGTTAGGTAAAACCTGGAACGTAGGTTCCGAAACCGCTTCTACCGCTGTACCTACTTCAACCGAAAGTATACCGTTTTCAAACTTCCAGTGCAGGCCTTCTCCGGGTTTCGCCGGTACAATCTCAGTAAATTCTCCGTTATGGCTGGTGGCCGTAAACAACGTAAACTTGTCTCCGGCTTCCAGTGCACCATCAATTAACAGGTTTAGCGTACCGTTGTAGCGAGCCGTACCAACCCCAAAACGGTCGTTCGACCCGGTGTTTTTGTTAATTTCCACGTTTACCTGCGCTCCCTCGTTCAGGGTAAGAGAAGCCATGTAAAAGGCCGATGTGCTTTCATCTCCGGCTTCCAAAGTTCCCCCCGACTGAACGGTTACCAAAGATCGCAGTCTGCCTTTTCCTGTTAAGGTGGCCCCATCTTGCACGGTAACACTTGCCGTGCCCGAATGGGTTCCGTTTACGATCAAGGTTCCATCCCGTACTACCGTAGTACCGCTGTACACGTTGGCACCGTTCAGGCGCCAGATGCCGGTTCCTTCTTTAACGATAGAGGTTATGCCATAGTGGCCTTTGGCCGAACAGTCGTTATTAATGATGCCATTAAAAGTTTCGTCAGTACCTGCACCTCCCACAATCCAGGTCATGCGGGTATTGTCGGTTTGTTTACTGGCGGCTCCTAAAAACGTACCTGAATTTCCGGACAAACCACCCAGGTGCATGGTGCCACCGGTAGCCCAGTTAATAATTTTTGCATTTCCAACCAACCGTACCCGGGCGTTAGGGAAACCACTGCCATTATCCAGCATAAACTGGCTGCCATCCGACGACGAATTGGTGCCGTTGGCCACTACTATACCACTAAATTCAGACCAGTCTCCCTGTATATACTCACGCACATAAGGAATGGTGTAATTGAGCGTACCCGACCCGCTCACCTTATTTTTCAGGTAACAATTGCGGTATGGTTTAATGCCTCCAGTGGTTCCTTCGGGCACTACAATGTCAAAATCGTACTCTTCGTAACCCGACGATTGCCCGTTTATCATTTCGAGCGTACCGCCGGCCAGGTAAACTACCCCCGAGGTACCCATCACCTCATCGAGGCGGCTTAGGTTGTTCATGTCAATCACCAGGCTTCCCCCACTTACAGTGGTAGTACCCTCGTATTTGTTTCCGGCTTTATTCGTAAGGCGCAAATCGCCGTTTCCACCCTTAATTAATCCCCCCACGCCGGTAAATGTACCGTTGTGTGTTACGGTGGCAGACGATGATTCAATGTCGAATTCACTGGTTTCGTCCAGGGTAAAACTTCGGTTGGTCGACACACTGGAGCCGGTATATTTTAAAGCTCCTCCTTTCATCACCAGGTTAAAGGCATAGCTGGAAGCAGAACCAATTCCGCTGGATTGGCCTCCGTTGGCCAGTTTATCTACTTCTACGGTTCCATCCCAAATAACCGTAGCACCGGTATAGGTATTGTTGGATCCCAGGGTCAGTGTTCCCGCTCCTGCTTTGTTCATGGAGGTGGAACCGCTAAGGAAACCGCTACCGGCCAAGGTTAAAGCTGAGTCGCTATTTACGACAACCGCTGCAGGGGCAAGTTCACTTTTTAAGTTAACAGCAGTATTGTTAGCAATTGTAGTTCCAAAAAGCACAGAATCTCCATCGGCATAGCTAATGGCAACGGCAGAACTGTTCATCCAGTTGGAGGTAGAAGTGTCCCAATTGTTGTCGATTTGCCCCATCCAAATGGCATCTGGTTCGTAGGCATCTATGTCAATCACGGGCACTTCTTCGGGGCGCGATTTGGCTGTAATGGTGGCATAATCCGAAATCAGATCGCCGTTGTAGGCATACACGCGAAAAGTCCCCTGCTCCTCAGGCGCTAAACCTTGCAGTACAAAGCTCTCCGAGTTTCTCCCGACGCGTCCTACTTCGGTATAGGTTCCCCCTACATTGCGTTCAATAATAAAACCTTCTTCATCGCGGGTGTAATCCATCCAACTAAAGGTAATTGTACTGGCGGTAAGCGACTTTGCTGTTAACTTAAACGGCATGCGTAAAAAGGGCTGCGAGCTGCTTTCTGAAATACCGTTAATGTAATTTTCAATATTGGCATACCCGTTGGCGGCAAGCACCATGGCATCGTCTACATTTTTATCGGTTCCGTTGGCGTCTTCCCAATCGTCGGGCATTCCGTCGCCGTCAGAATCCAAACGGTCAGTTCCTTCCCAGAGGTTCCAGGTGGTAGGTGCACCAATGGGCAACGTGCTTTCATTGCTAATGAGTTCTCCTTTAATTCCTAACGATCGTACTTCGTCCAGCACATAATAATCCGACAAATCGCGGTAAGGAAGGCTTGCACCTACTACGGGCAACAACTCAGTCATTAGTTCGTTGGCTCCAAGAACAGGCACTACCGGGTAGGCATATCGCTCGTCTTGAAAATCAGGACCACCGCTGTATTCGCTGCGTGGAATCAGGTAGCCGTTTTGCTCCCCATCCAGGTTTTCGTCGTACCAGTTATCGTCGGCATAGATATGGAATTTTGAATTCCCTCCACCAATGGGAGTTCCACCTTTGTCGGGCCCTTTCACAAAAAAGTTACCCACCACATTGGCATAGGATGAACCTTCAGAGTCGCCCCCCATAATGTATGCACCATTTTTCCAGTTGTACACAATGTTGTTTACAAACTGATTTACGCCTTTCACTTTGTTGTTTCGTGTGCTGTTATTGGCATACAGGTTGCGGTACAGGGTTACCCCCCCATCGGTTTGTATCAGGCCGCCGGCAGAGTGAAGCAACAAGCCGTGTGAAACAATTGAATTTTGAATGGTAATGTTGGTAGGCTCGGTTCCTTTCCCATCCCAGTTGATGGAGAACGTCTCGTCGCGCCCCCAGGAAACTGAAACGTGATCGAAAATCATGTTTTTACCGTTTGAAATCCCCATGGCATCCTTCCCGCTGTCGCCCACTACACCCATACGAAAGCGCATATAGCGACAAATGGTATTATCGGAACCACTAAACGAAACGCGGTTACCATACACGGTAATTCCCTCGCCCGGAGCTGTTTGCCCGGCAATGTAAATATCAGATGATACTACCAGGCCTGAGTTCAGGCGAATAACACCTGCTACATCAAATACTACAATGCGGTTGGAGCGGCTTACGGCATCGCGAAAGGATCCGCGTCCGGTGTCGTTCAGGTTGGTTACATGATATACAGATCCTCCTCTCCCTCCTGTGGCATATTTCCCAAACCCTTCGGCCCCGGGGAATGCCAGCTGTTGCGCCTGTAAAGCCATTGCGCACAGCATTCCAATTGCTGCTAAAATGTTTTTCATGAAAATGATTTCTCGTTAAAATTCAGATAGATTTTTTCGCCGGAATATCCACAAAAACCATTCCAGGGCGAAGTAAAAAGGAGAGAATGTATTGTTCTCTCCCTTTCGTTTTTATTCGTTTGTAAACTTGTAGTTTATATACCAGTTGTTGGGATCCATAAGCTTGTTTCTGATTTCCTCCCGTTTTCCTTCCGGATACTTGGCACTTACCCTATCGGCCACCACTGCCGGATCATTCCAGCGTTTTGCCATTCGAATCATGGCGGAATAACTACGTGCTTCTCCGGCACTTTCCAAACAGGTTTCTTCCACAATCAGTGAATCCAGCTGATACTGATAACGTACAGGATCTGTCGTTGGGTCGGCACTTGGGTATACCGATGCTAAAGAAACCCGTGTACGTATTCCTGCATTGGGATATTGATTCAATGTAAAAGCTTGCTGAAATAATGGAATCGTAAATGGGTACTGATACGTGGTGTCTTCGTAACGATCGTAATAATCGTCACGCAAACCTCTGTTTAACAGAGCTTCCACCTCTCTAAAATAGTTCGAAATAGAATCATTTCCAGGATCAGCCGCTAAATGATTCAACGCTTCCATAAAAAAGAAATGGATATCCGGAGCACGATACATGTAAATGTTGTCCACTGTTTTGTACACCAGGTTTGGCGAGTCTTCAAAAGAGTGTGTCAATTTACGGAACACCCACTGACCGTCTACCTCCAGGAAGGAACGTCCTTCGCCTCTCCATTGGTCTCCCCGATCTACCCCATTTTGCCGAATTTGGTTGGCATGGCGATCCATAGCCGCCTGGGTTGGTCGTAGGTAATAGTTATTGGGTGCCTGATTCGAGAAGAAGCGAAGCAGGTCGTTCTCCTGATTGTTATCAAAGTTGTACAAGGTAGCGTTGATGCGCTCTGCCAGCAGCAGTCCGCTACCAATGGTAGTAAATATATCGCTATACCACTCACCATTGTACTCATCCAGTGTTATTTTATATTTTTTGGCATCCCCATCTGCGGTCAGGAAATCTGCGGCTTCTTCCACTACAACAGCATAATTTTCGTCCCAAAGGTTCAATTCAATAAACAAGCATTGAGGATCAGGATTGATAAGATCCCAGGTAACGTCCTGCGAACCTGTGGTTGCCAACACTCCTGAAAATTCGAAAGGTAAAAGTCCATTTACCTGGTACGAAATAGAATCCGTTTTAATCGCAATTCCATCCTGCATCAAAAGCAATAACTGATCCACCAGGTCATCAAATTTATAGTTTGGATAGTTGTGATCTGGCTGATACTCAATCATCGGATCATCAAAAAAGATGGCTTCACCGTATAATTTACCAATGCATAAATACGCCCATACCTTGTACCGAATGGTTGCACTCATAAAGGCGTTAAAGGTGGCCGTATCAATGGCATTTGGGTTTTGGTACCTGTACTCTATTGATTTGCGGATGTAATCGTTGGCATTTACCACTACATCGTAAAACTGGCTGGGATTGGCATAAGTATTGGTATTGTCGTTGGTGTAGTTATAGATTTCCCATAAATCCTGTGGTGCATTTTCGGTGGGCTCCAGCAGATCTCCTCTTAACTCAGATAGAATTACATATTTATCTGCAACATCAGCCACTTTTGCTGCCACTCCCATATAACCGGAGTAAAATTCGTTGATATCAGCTATGTAATCTTCTCCCAAAAGAATGTCATCCGGATTGGTGTCAAAAAAATCGGAGCAAGCGGAAAAAGTAAGGATGCTAACAAATAGAATGGCTGAATATACGATTCTCTTCATTTCTTCTTTTTTTAAAATTGTAGATTAAAACCAACTTTTACCGTGGTAGGCAGGGGCACTTTTCCATAATCGAATCCCTGGTATTTAGGATCGTACGAGTAGGAAGTTACCGGATCTAAGCCCAGGTAATTGGTAAGTGTAAATAGGTTATCGGCCGAAATGTATACAGTTCCACCCTGTGCAAAACCCAATGCGTCGTTATTTAACTGGTAACTAAACATAAGGCTGGATAAGCGCAGGTAAGAAGCATCTTCGATCCAACGGTCAGAAAAACGAGCGTTGTTCATCGGGTCTCCGTAAACAGCTTTTGGCATGTCGGTTTGTTGTCCGTCTGTAACCCAACGGCGGGTTACGGCTATCGACTGGTTGTTAAAGTTGTCCATCGATTCTAAGGAGCGACGCACTGCGTTGTACATCTCGTTACCAACGCTATAGATGAAACGCGCTGTTACCCCAAAATTCTTATAACGAACGTTGGCATACATTCCTCCAAAAAAATCGGGATTGGCATCTCCAATAATGGTGCGGTCCCGCTTATCGATGACGCCATCGTTTTCAAAAAGGTCCTGAAAACGTACATCACCAGCCATAAATTGATCTCCTTTGTAATCAACTAGCGGATTTGCATCGGCATCGGCAGCACTTGCTATCACACCTTCTGACTTATATCCATAGAAACTATAAACAGATTCACCTACGCGAGAGATAACGGCTGAACCATCACTAAACTCCTGCACCAATTCTGTTGTTCCAGAACCGAGGCTTTCCAGTGTATTGGTATTCACACAAATGTTTCCCCCCACGGTAAATCCAATATCTTTTGTTCTGACAATTTCAACAGAAAGACTGGCTTCCAAACCTTTGTTGCTAATTTCTCCCTGGTTGTAATAAATGGACTCAATACCAAATTCAGGTGAGATTAGGGTTGGCATAATTACATCGGAGGTATAAATGGAATAGTACCCTGCATCCAGGTTAATGCGGTTGTTTAACAAGGCAACATCAACCCCCACGTCGAGCGTGGCACTGGTTTCCCATTTTAATTCGGTATTCGGAATGTTTCCACGAACAATACCGGATAAGTTTCTGAATTTTTGTCCTACGTAATAATATTCACTGGTACGCGCTGAGAAACGACTGTTTCCGCTTAGGCCATATTCGGCTCTAACATTCAGCGTATTTAAAAAACCAACATCTTGTAGGAACGACATATTTTTTACGTACCAGGTAAGTCCTGCTGAAGGAAATACTCCCCAACGAGAGGCATCAGAACCGGTAGAGGATGCTCCGTCGTATGAAACATTTGCCGAAGCGGTAAGCAAGTTATTAAACGTATAGTCTGCATGGGCATACATGTTCATCCAGTTCCATTGTTCAATATATCCGTACAACAACTCACCTTCGGTTACGTAATCTAAAGTAGTGTAAAAGTCATTGGCCGTATTAATACCTTGTCCGGCATCGTATTCGGTACGGGTATTTAAGGATTGAAACCCGAGGGAAGCTGTAAAACGGTCATCGCCAAATTTCTTTTTGTACACGCCATTAACGTTGGTGTAGTAGTTTACGGCCTCTCCTACACCTGCACGAGCCGTATTCTCAGCAAATCCGTCTTGTAAGGGAAGGATGGAACCTGAAGTTTTACCGGCTAAAAAGGCATTTTCACGGTTGTAGTTATAATACAATCCAAACGTTCCTGTAAAAGTAAGGTTGGTAGTTGCACGGTAATTAATTCCACTGTTAAAGCTAAAGTCGTACATATCTTCACCGGCCGTAATTTCATTTAATACGGCAAGCGGATTACTTACGTTAAACTGACGAACCGGATCGTATCCCGGCAGCGAATTATTAAACTGATCCTTACGGTAAGGACTTAAAATAGGTGCTTTATACAAAGAAGACAAAACCGGACTGGTAGCCGGGCGCATTCCCTGCTCCATTAAATCGCTATGAAGAAAAGCAAAAGCAACTGAAGAAAACAGA
>JAUIMD010000641.1 GCA_030433225.1 Bacteroidia bacterium | reverse complement strand
GGAAATGAGGTTGTTGGAGTAATACAATAAAGGTTTTTGAACCGATTCGCCAACGGCTTTGGATGCAGCAAAATGGATGATGGCATCAATGTCGGTATGCTTTTGAAAGAACGCAGAGGTCTTCTTTTTGTCGGTTAAGTTAAACTGTTCAAAAGCCGGTTTGGTCCCGGTAATTTTGGCAATGTTGTCCAGTACTTCGATGGTAGAGTTGGACAAGTCGTCAATTATAACTACTTCAAAACCACGATTCTGTAATTCTACTACCGTGTGAGAACCAATGTAACCTGTTCCTCCGGTTACCAAAATTTTTTTGCTCATCAGTGAAAACAATTAATAGGTTAAAAGCATCAGAGGGCAAAAGTAGAAACTTTTAAGATAGGAAGCCTTAATTTCCGGGTGAATTAAACTCGCTGTCTCTTTCGAAAAAAACTATGAACATTGGCACTTTTTATTGCTTATTAATTGTTAATAAATGGGCTTGCAAACAGAAGGTGTAATAATTAAATTTGTTTACATGAATTTACTTCAACCTTATATACTTAAACTGTTAAAAACGAACGACTGTGTTGTCATTCCTTCGTTTGGTGCATTTTTAGCGCGCGAAGTATCGGCATATTACGACGATGAAAAGCAACAATTTATAGCCCCCGGGCGGGAACTTTCCTTTAATATTTTGCTTACCGAAGATGATGGCCTGCTGATTAATTACATTGCGAAGTATAAAAAACTTGCCTACCCCGAAGCAAAAGAATTTGTGAAGGAACAGGTAGGCCGGGCACAAAAAACGTTGAACGATACGGGAATACTATCGTTGGATGGAATTGGGCAGTTTAAAAAGCATGCCGGAAATTACGTTCAATTTATCCCGGGCATTCAAAGGCTGGAGCAGCTTTCGTGTTATGGTTTACACCCCACATTTACCTTTACCCCTATTACTGTAAAAAGCATTCCTATGGAAATTCAGGAAAAAGCCACTCCCGAGAAAAAAGTGATGTATCGCGTTGCAGCCGGATTTATTGCGGCTGTGATTATTGCAGGCATCGTGTTATTCTTCCCTGAAAAAAACAATACCAATGTGCAGGTGGCCGGTATTTCGGTGCCGGATGCAACCGAGGTAGTAGATTCCTTTAGCAATAAAAAGGAAGCGAGTGAGGCGGAACAGGCGAACGATTTAGCCCAAAACAATACCCCGGCCCAAGCTCAGGAAGAAGAAGAAAAGGCTCCGGTGGCATCGCAAAAGGTATTAAAAGAAACAGAGCGCATCCTGGCAGAAGAGGAGAAAAACTTTAACAGCAATCCGCTAAACTATTACCACATTATTATTAGCAGTTCACCCAACAACACCACCGCACAAAAGGTAGCCAATTCCATAATTTTAAACGATGGGGTATATGCCACCGTGTTGGATTGTGGCGAGAACTATCGGGTAGTGAACAAAACGTTTACCAACCGAAAACGTGCTTTTGATTATTGTACTGCTTTTAAGGCTGAAAACCCCAAGTTTAATGATGCCTGGGTATATGTGGAGAAAAACAGATAGTGTGCATCATTTTTAGCAGCTTTTGAAATTCACTGTCCCAATTAAGTTGCTTTTGTGCCT
>JAUIMD010000640.1 GCA_030433225.1 Bacteroidia bacterium | reverse complement strand
AGCGGGCATGATTTCACAGGCGGCTTTAAGTGTAACCTACTCAAAAGTACACACGGTTGACTATTATGTAAACCTTGCCGATACGCTTATTAAAATGGGGGCAGATGAAATATGCATTAAGGATATGGCTGGTATTGGCCGCCCGGTTTGGCTGGGTAAAATTGTGGCCGGTATTAAGGCAAAACATCCGCGCATACTTATTCAGTACCATGCCCATTCAGGCCCCGGTTTTGCACCGGCATCCATTTTAGAAGTAGCCACAGCAGGAGCCGATATTATTGATGTAGGAATGGAGCCACTCTCGTGGGGAACCGGACACGTGGATTTGCTTACTGCCCATGAAATGTTGCGCGATGCGGATTTTGAAGTGCCCGACATTAACCTGAAAGCCTACATGAAGGTGCGCGAATTAACCCAGGAGTTTATTGATGATTTTCTGGGGTATTACATTGTGGATAAAAACCGCCTGATGAACTCGCTGTTGATTGGCCCCGGCTTACCCGGAGGGATGATGGGAAGCCTGATGGCCGACCTGCAAAACAACCTGAAAAGTTTAAATAAATGGAAGGTGAAACATCAACAACCGGAACTGACTCAGGACGATTTGCTCATTAAACTGTTTAACGAGGTAGAATATGTTTGGCCCAAGCTAGGATACCCGCCCCTGGTAACCCCTTTTAGCCAATACGTAAAAAACGTAGCGCTTATGAATGTGGTTCAAATGGAAAAAGGACAGGAGCGCTGGTCGTTGGTGCCGGACACCGTTTGGGATATGATTTTAGGAAAATCAGGGAATGTTCCCGGTGAACTGGCCCCTGAAATAAAAGAACTGGCCAAAGCACAGGGACGCGAGTTTTACACCGGCATACCTCAGGAAGAATACCCGGATGCCCTGGACGAGTTCCGCAAAGAAATGGATGAAAATAACTGGGCCTATGGTCAGGATGACGAAGAATTGTTTGAGCTGGCCATGCATCCCGAGCAATACCGTGCGTACAAATCAGGCAAAGCAAAAGATGCCTTTTTAAAGGACCTGGCTGCCAAACGTGAAGCTGCACAACCGGTGCAAAAGGTGGAAACGCCGCCTACAGCCGCACCGGTATTTGATGCCGCACCCAAATCGTTGATTGTGGATGTGAACGGTGAAAAATTTGCCGTTAAAGTGAGTTACGAAGAGGGCGAAAGCCAGGAGGCTGCACCAAAAGAAACCATAGCACCTCCAGTGCTTGAAAAAAGTGGAGATGCAATGGAAGTAGTGGCACCCCTGGAAGGCATTTTTTTCCTGACCAAGGAAAGCTCGGAAACACCGGTGAAAGTGGGGGACAAAGTAAATGAAGGAGACCTGCTGGGCTATATTGAAGCCATGAAAACCATGAATGCCATAAAAGCCGAACAGAGTGGTGAAATTGTTGCCATTGTAAAAAGCAATGGAACGGATGTGGAAGAAGAGGATGTACTGTTTGTTATAAAATAGTGCCTGTGGCAACAAGCTGCCGTTAAACGGGAAATAAAACTGGATATGGGAATTTTGGAGAAGCTCTATCACATGACAGCCTTTTCGGGCATAATGCAAGACCCTGGTGTTTTGTTAATGCTGCTGG
>JAUIMD010000639.1 GCA_030433225.1 Bacteroidia bacterium | reverse complement strand
AACAACAATAACGGCGAGCGCCTTGAAACATATGTAATACGTGGTGAACGTGGGTCAGGTGAAATTTGCCTGAACGGTGCTGCAGCGCGTAAGGTGGCAGTTGGCGATGTTGTAATAATCATCTCATACGCCAGTATGGATTTTGAAGTAGCAAAAAAGTTTACCCCTACTATTGTTTTTCCTGATACAGAGACAAATAAGCTGATTTGATTTGGTTTATTGTGGTTAATGTATGCCCAAACTTCCGGTTTGTACAGGCACGCATGGCCGTAAACTGCGGGTTTAACGAAATTTAAGCGGAGAGTTTGTGTGAACTATCCCGCAATGCCTATTTTTGTGGGTTGAAAGTAAAATAGTGACGTTTGTAAATAGAATCCATGCTTACTATTCCATATTTATTGCAGAAATCCATTGATGCAAACCGGCAACATACAGCGCTTTCTTATGTGGAAGAAGGTGCACTTACCTACGGCTCACTGGAATTGAAAATTCAGGAAACCGGACAATTGCTGGCATCTCTGGGAGTGGGTAAAAACGACAAAGTAGCCCTATTAAGTCAGAATATGCCCAACTGGGGTGTAGTTTATTTTGCTGCTTTAACCCTGGGGGCGGTAGCTGTACCGCTCTTGCCCGATTTTAGTCCGGTGGAAATTGAGAACATCCTGAACCATTCAGAGGCCAGGGTGCTTTTTGTGTCGGAAAGCCTGCGGGCAAAGGTAGACCTGACCGCCTTACAAACAGTTCATAGCCTAATTGCCATTGAAGAACTGGAGGTGCTGCAAAGTTCGGTGGTACGAACAGAAGCTGTGCCTTACATGTGGCCGGCCGAAGTGCAGGAGACTGATTTGGCAACTTTGATCTATACCTCAGGAACTACCGGCAAATCGAAAGGGGTGATGTTGTCGCATAAAAATTTATGCAGCAATGTGTTGCAGGGAGGTAATATTCAGTCGATGTCACCCAACGACCGCCTGCTTTCCATTTTGCCCCTATCACACACGTATGAAAATACGCTGGGTTTCCTGCTGCCCATGTTTAACGGAGCAGCAGTATATTACCTAAAAAAGTTGCCAACTCCGGCGGTACTGTTGCCGGCACTCGAAAAGGTTAAGCCTACCATTATGCTGTCCGTGCCGCTGGTAATCGAAAAGATATATTACAACCGGGTGCTGGCTACTATCCAAAAAAAGAAGCTGGCTAAAATAATGTATGCTATTCCGGTTTTCCGGAAACTTATCCACCGCAGTGCGGGGAAAAAGCTGATGGCCACGTTTGGTGGAAAATTGATTTTTTTTGGCATAGGTGGAGCCAAGCTCAATAAAAAAGTAGAACAGTTTTTAAAAGAGGCACACTTTCCGTACGCCATTGGGTATGGACTAACCGAAACAGCTCCCCTGTTGGCCGGTATGGCACCCGGCATTGCCGAACTTCAATCTACCGGACCGGTAGTAAAGGATGTGGAAATTCAAATTCACAATCCCAACCCAAAAACCGGTGAAGGAGAAATTTGGGCGAAGGGACCGAATGTAATGATGGGGTATTACAAGGAACCTGTACTCACCCAGGAAGTGCTCACCACCGATGGCTGGTTTAAAACCGGGGATTT
>JAUIMD010000056.1 GCA_030433225.1 Bacteroidia bacterium | reverse complement strand
CGTTACCTGCCATCGCCCAAGCGGTTTCCTTCGTCCGTTCGCGCCAATGGATTTCAACCTTTAGCCGATTATGTACACAGCAAGGGATTAAAATTTGGCATTCACATTATGCGGGGAGTCCCTAAAAAGGCGGTGAGTGCCAGGTTACCCATTCTGGGTACCAATAAAACGGCTGCCGATATTTATTCCACGGCCTTTGAATGCACCTGGTTACAAGACAACTATACCGTTGACGCGAGTAAAGAAGGAGCACAGGAGTATTACAACTCAATAGTGGATATGTACGCCTCGTGGGGGGTAGATTATATAAAAGTGGACGACCTTTCGCGCCCATATCACGACAAAGAGATTGAAATGCTGCGCAAAGCCATTGACCAAACCGGGCGCCCCATTGTGTTGAGCATGTCACCGGGCGCTACGCCGCTTGATCAACATGCGCATGCTAAAAACAATGCCAACCTGTGGCGCACCATCGACGATTTTTGGGACAATTGGTCGCAACTTAACTACTCCTTTGGGGTGTGTGCAGATTGGGCTCCTTACATTGCCCCCGGTGCCTGGCCTGATGCGGATATGTTGCCGCTGGGGCATTTAGCCATACGCGGGGAACGGGGAGCGGACCGCTACACCAACTTTACGGCGAACGAACAATACACGCTTATGACGTTGTGGACCATGTTTAAATCGCCGCTGATGTTTGGAGGGCATCTGCCAGATAATGATGCATTTACCCAGTCGTTGCTCACCAATACAGAGGTATTGCGTGTGCACCAAACCTCGCTTGAAAATAAGGAGTGGTACAACAAGGATGGTGTGATTGCCTGGACGGCTACCGACCCTGCCAACGGCGATAAGTTGGTTGCCCTTTTTAACAATGGTGGAGATGGATTTGTGAACACCAAACAACTGCTTTACCGCAGTGGAACAGTATCCACCCTGACCGATGGATATGGCGTGGACATTGACCTGGAATTGCCCGAGTCGAGCAACCAGCTGTACCTGATTGTGAATGATGGGGGAGACGGCAGCAGTTACGACCATGCCGACTGGATTGACCCAACGGTGTACCTAAGCAACGGAGATTCCATGAAGCTCTCCGACCAAAATTGGGAATTTGCCTCAGCGGGCTGGGGAACCATCCAAAAAAATAAAAGCATTTCAGGCGGAAGCTTAAACATTAAAGGTACGACCTATACCAAGGGAATCGGCACCCACGCGCAATCGGTAATCTTATATTCCATTCCGGAAAATGCGGTTCGTTTTAAAGCCTTTGCCGGGCTGGATGTGGGTGGAACCAGCCAGACCGGAAGACCGACCGTTGAATTCATGATTTCGGTGGTGGATCCTACCTTGCGGGAAGTAAACGTAAACAATGCCATTGCCAACTCCGGCCGCGTGAGCCGTACCATACAAAGCGAAGGCGTTCAGTTAACGGCCGATATTACCGATGCCGAAAAGCTGTACCTGGTGGTGACCGATGCGGGTGATAATTTTAATTACGATCATGGGGATTGGATTCAACCCACCCTGTACAAGGAAAATGGTGACTCCCTGTTGCTCACCAGCGTAAACTGGGTAAATGCCACCAGCGGTTGGGATGTGGTGAAGAAAAACAAAAGCCTTGATAACAACCCCTTGCGGGTAAATGGCAAAACGTATACTAACGGGTTTGGAGTGAATGCTTACTCCACCATAGAATTTGACCTGCCGGAAGGGTATACCACCTTTACAACCTTCTGTGGCCTCGACGATGAAGTCAAAAATGCCCCCAATGGGGTGACCATGGAGTTTCTGGTATTCACACAAAATCCTGAAAACCAGGATTCCGTAGTGATCCCATTGGATATGGAAGCGCTGGGTTATTCGGGAGAATGCATGGTTCGTAATGTATGGACCCAATCGGATTTAGGAACCTTCTCCGGATCAGAATTTGCACCGGCCATTGGCAATCATGGTGCGGGTTTGTACCGCATTTCATCGGCTAATCGGGTGGCGGCGGTTGAGCTACAGTTAGGTGTTTCTTCTACAGAGGCACAAGTGACCGATACCCTTGAATTGAACGCATCCATACTGGTAACCAGCAACGACACAGTAATGCCGAAAGGTTACGTACAACTTTTTCAAAACGATTCACTTCTTGCCAATTTAGCTGCAAGTGAAGTGGGCCACGTTACCCTGAAAACAGTGTGCCAAAAGGCAGGTAGGCTGACCTTTACAGCGCGTTATGGAGGCGATGTGTATTACGCACCTTCCGGTGCTTCCACTGCCGTGGTTACGGTGAAGGAACAAGCAACTTCTGTGCGTAAAAATGAAGATAACAGGCAGAAGGTAAGCGTTTACAATGCACAGTCTGTAGGGTATCTTAAAGGGTTAAACGTAGGAGATCATGTTCGGGTGTACAACATGCACGGCCAGTTGCTTTCTGCTTTTATCGCCCAAACCGACGTGGAGCGTTTATCCCATCATGGAGCTGTAATTGTGGAAGTCTCGTCAACAAATGGAAAACAATCCCTAAAAGCGGTGTTGCCCTAAACCGGGAAATCCACCCAGGAACTTACGGAATAACGGTGCTACTAATTTCGATTTTTAACGCATATAACGTATGAAATACACCACCTTATTGCTTAGCCTTTTCATCGTAATGGGCTGTTCAACAAATGAAAATGGAAAATCGCTGTCCTACGAAAGAAAACAGTTATTTGACCAAAACTGGACGTTTCAATTGGGTAATTTCCCGGATGCAGCTGCCGTAGATTTTGATGATGCGGAATGGCGAAAACTTGACCTCCCACACGATTGGAGCATCGAAGGTGAAATAGCTGCTACGAACCCCAGTGGAAATGACGGGGGCTATTTTCCAACCGGCATAGGCTGGTACCGAAAAACCTTTGTTGTTCCTGAAAGTTGGTCAGATAAGCAGATCCATGTTTATTTTGAAGGGGTGTACATGAATGCCGAGGTGTTCATCAATGGGATTTCGCTGGGAGTCTATCCCTATGGGTATTCGTCGTTTTTTCATAACCTGACGCCTTACCTTAAAGCGGGCGACGAAAATGTGCTGGCCGTAAAGGTGGATAACTCGCAACAGAAAAATTGCCGTTGGTATAGCGGATCGGGCATTTACCGGCATGTGTGGTTACAGGTAACCGAAAACATTCATGTGGAACCCTGGGGTGTCGCTGTTCGTACCCCGGAGGTATCGCCTGAAAAAGCCGGGGTGGAAATTGAAATCCACCTGAAAAACGAAAGTGACCAAAAAGAATTGCTGACGGTGCAAACTACCTTGGTGGACAAAAATGGAAATGCGGTAGGCGAATCTACGGATCAGGTGGAAGTTATTTCCGGAACTTCGACAACCATCCTGCAAAACATGCAAGTACAGAACCCGGACTTATGGGACGTGGAAGTGCCAAACATGTATGCTGCTCGCGTTCAGGTTCTAAAAAATGGGAAAATACTGGATGAAATTACCGAGGCCTTTGGCATACGCAGTATCCATTGGTCGGCCGATAAGGGGTTTCAGCTCAACGGAGAATCAATCCAGCTAAACGGGGGTTGTGTGCATCACGATAACGGTTGCCTGGGAGCAAAAGCCTACGATGCTGCCGAGGTACGTAAAGTGCGCCTGTTAAAGGACGCCGGTTACAACGCTGTACGAACTGCCCACAATCCACCTTCAGAGGCCTTTTTACATGCCTGCGATTCCCTCGGATTATTGGTGATTGATGAAGCTTTTGACGGTTGGCGTACGCAAAAAACGCCCTACGATTATGCCCAATTGTTTGATGAGTGGGCCGTAAAAGACGTGCAGGCGATGGTGAGGCGCGATCGCAATCATCCTTCCATTGTGATGTGGAGCATCGGCAACGAAATTATTGAACGTAAAGAGCCGGAAGCCGTTGAAACGGCAAAATTGCTGTCCGATGCCGTGAAGGAAGTAGATACTACCCGCCCCGTTACCTCTGCCATGACGAGCTGGGACAGCGACTGGGAAATTTTTGACCCACTGATGGCGGCCCACGATATTTGCGGTTACAACTACATGATGCATAAATCCGAGTCGGACCATGAGCGCGTGCCTTCCCGCATAATCGTTCAAACCGAATCGTACCCGCGCGATGCCTTTTACAACTGGCAAATGGTGCAAAACCACGACTACGTTATTGGGGATTTTGTGTGGACAGCAATCGACTATCTTGGTGAATCGAGCATTGGTCGCTATTACTACCCCGGAGAGCCGGATGGGCAGCACTGGACGCGTGATTTCTTCCCGTGGCATGGTGCGTACTGCGGCGACATTGATTTGCTGGGATGGCGAAAACCCATATCGCATTATCGGGATATGTTGTGGAATGGCGATGAGAAATTGTACCTCGCCGTAAAAGAACCGCATCCGGCAGGTGGAAAAATCAAGGAAACAATGTGGTCCGTATTTCCAACATGGGAAAGCTGGACATGGCCGGGCTATGAAGGGAAATCCATTGACGTGGAGATTTACTCCCGTTACCCCAGTGTTCGGTTGTACTTAAACGGCGAGTTGTTGGCAGAAAAAGCCACCGGACTTAAGGAAGAGTTTAAAGCCACTATTCCTGTGCCCTACGCAAAAGGCGTTTTAAAAGTGGTGGGTGTGCAGGAAGGAATAGAAAAAGAAAGCCGCTTGCTGAAAACGGCAGAGAAACCCGTCAGTATCCGTCTTCATGCAGATCGGCAGGTATTGCATGCGGATGGGCAGGATCTGGCTTTTGTACAAGTAGAAATAGTGGATGAGCATGGACAGGTACAACCGAACGGAACGTACCCCTTACACGTTGAGGTTTCCGGGAATGGGGTGTTAGAAGGCGTGGACAATGCCCACCTGAAAAATACAGAATTGTACGTGAGCCATACCCGAAATTCCTGGAAGGGAAAAGCGTTGGCAGTGGTCAAATCCACCCCAAATGCCGGTTCAATAAAGGTTACGGTTTCAGCTGCGGGAATAAGTGCGGGTACATTGGAGCTGACCAGCTATTAAAATACGGAGCTGTGAAAAGTTGCATTAATCTGTTCCTTTACGGAACAACCGTTACAATTACCCTTTGGTAGCGGGTTAACGAGGGCTCGCCGCGGTCAGAAACTTCACAAATAAAATGAAAGGTATCCCCCGGATGGGCGTTGTCTGGAATGCTCACCGTTGCCGTTGCCTTTTCTACCGTTTTTAATGCCTTGCCTGCATAATTGCCTGCCTCCCTGTAATCCCACCAGGTAAACCTCAGTTCATCTCCATCAGGGTCAGTGGTTAAAGAAGCGTCCAGGGTAAGGGATGCTCCTGCGTGTGCCTGCTGCCGGATAGGGGTATTTTTCAAACGTACAATGGGAGGATGATTGGCATTGGCATAGTCGCTTACACACCAGTCGGCTCGGGCTGCAAAGTCATTTTGAACGGCATCCAACCACCGCCAAATGGGCTTAAAGTAGTGTGTTCTGATGGACACTTTTTCGGGGGCGCTGTCGTGTTCCATTTGCTTGGACCAACTGTTGCTAAATCCCCACTGGCCTTCAGGGTAGGTGTAGCTCGAATCGGGGAGTGGATCCATCCAAACGTTGTTGCGTACGTTGACATATCGACCACCCCATCCACCGTACCCGGGAGACGCTGTGCTTCGTAAGCCATAGGGCAGCGCATGTAAAAAAGCAGGGGAATCTCCTTCGGCGTTAAAGGCACCTTTATTGGTTTCATAGGCAGCACAAAGCGCTCCATGGTTTTGTACAATGTTTTTTTGCATCCAGGCCGTTTGAAAATAGCTTTGGATGGAATCGGGCAACACCCGGGGCCAGATGTAGGCCATGCAATCGAACTGGTCGGAAATGATGGTTGGAATCTGATAGTGTTCCCAATGCGGGCGAATGTAGTTTTGGTAGGTTTCATCCTGTTCCCAAATTAAAAACAAACGCATTTTGGCCGCAACATCTCTCATTCGCTGTGGATGGTTTTGCTCAATCATTTTTAGTGCCTGCGACAGGGTATTGCATCCTCCCCAGGCTTGAATCCACACTGGTCGTTGGTCCATGCTATCGAGCAGCACCTCTGCAATTAACCGGGCTCCTTCGGTTGGCAGGGAGTCTTCACCAATTCCATTTATATTGCCAACTTTCCACTTGCTAAGCAGGTACGAAGGGCTGGGAAAATCAGGGTTGTGCAGGCATAGGTTGGGATATACTTGCGCGTACAAACCAATGTATTCCTTAACCCAGGCTACGTCGTGAAACGCATTCCATCCCTGACCTCCAACCCAGTGAAATTGTGAGCTGCTGTTGATGATGCCTTCCACCTCAAATTCGTTGGAGCTGAGTAAAAAGCGAACCATGGAGGCGCGGTCATCAGCTTCTCCATCGGTGGTAACAATGACCCGTGGTTTTGGCTCGTTTTGGGCATGCACGAAACACCCGTAAAACATGCTCAACAATAGGGGTATAATCCGTAGTATTTTCATACCGGAAATATACTGAATCGTACCCAACTAATGGGCCATACACCTGATTTTACTTTTGATATGCCGAACAGCGTTAGCAGCAGGAACGGTCCAAAGACAATCCGGAAAGGTCGTTGATTGCTTGTTGAGGTTTCTTGCCCGGTTTCCGGCCAAAAACGGTAATGCTGAAAATTCCGGTACCCTGCCGGTTAAAGGCTGAAATTTCATCGGGCGTCAGGTATTTGGCCAAAATATCATCCGGTATTTGGATGGGTTTTTCCTTTTGCACGGTAATGTTTTGGAAACCCGCCTCTTCAACGTAACCCAGGTAAGCCGATTTTTGGATGGCACCGGCTACGCATCCTGCATACATTTCGGCATCTTCTTTTAAGGCTGCAGGAAGGGTTCCTACCAAAACAATATCGGAAATACTGAAGTGCCCCCCGGGTTTTAAAACGCGGAAAATTTCTGCCATTACTTTTGGTTTATTGGGTACCAGGTTTAAAACGCAGTTGCTCACCACCACATCTGCAAGGTTGTCGCTAACGGGCATCGCATCAATGTCTCCGGCACGAAATTCCACGTTGTTGTATCCTAATTTTTCGGCATTTTTTCGGGCTTTTTCAATCATGGCAGAGGTAAAATCAATGCCAATAACTTTGCCTTCCGGCCCCGTTTCGTGCCGCGCCACAAAGCAATCGTTGCCGGCTCCGGAACCCAAATCAATCACCGTATCTCCGTTTTGAATACGGGCAAATTGTGTGGGCAGGCCGCATCCCAGTCCCAGGTCGGCATCCGAAACATAACCTTGAGTTTCCGAGTAATCATCCATCATAATGTTGTACACTTTGTTTTTAGGGGTGGTGGAACAGCAGGAGGAAGCTTTTTCTGCGCCACGTCCTTCCGCAATTTTGGCATAGCGTTCCTGCACGATTTTCTTTAATTCGTTTTCTGTTTTCATAATCAATTGTTTTATTGTGATATTACGATAAATGGAGGCAAAAAATTTAGCAGCAGTCTTTTCGGGCCAAATCCATGTTTAAAAAGCGCTCCATACTGTTTTTCATGGTCGCCCATTTTTCAAGATCAATGCAGTAGCAAACGCTGGTTCCTTCAACGTTTCCTTTAATTAAACCTAAGTGCTTCAACTCTTTGAGGTGTTGCGAAATGGTGGGTTGCGCCAGGCCAATTTCGTTTACGATGTCTCCACAAACGCAGGCGTTTATTTTAAATAGGTATTGTAAAATAGCCACACGTGCAGGGTGTCCGAAGGCCTTTGCATAATACGCCACTTCGTTTTGCGCATCGGTAAATATCTCTGTTTTGGCTAATCCCATTACTTAATTGTTTAATTGCAATGTTACGATTAAATGAATAAAAAACATACTGGTCCCCGTATTTTTTTTGGGATAAATTTCAGCACGCGGTAACCAAACCAAAGAACCGCCCAAAGAAAAAGGGTGAAAAGTAAACAGAAAAGCGTAAGTTGCGTTTAGAAATGTTTTAACAGAACTAATCCTGTTTTGTACTTAAATTCACAGTTGTATGATGAAACCTGGGATGCCGGAGAATGAGAGAGAACGACAAAGAGAGGTGGATAAATACCAGATACTGGATACCCTGACCGAAGAAAGTTACGATTCCATTACCTCACTGATGGCATTTATTTGCGGCGTACCCATTTCGTTGGTGTCTATTTTGGACCGCGATCGGAATTTTCTGAAATCGCATCACGGAGTACCGATGAGTGAGGACCCCCGTGACCGGTCGTTTTGTGGGCATGCCATTTTGGAAGAAGACGATTTTATGATTGTTCCGGATGCGACGAAAGACAAGCGCTTTTTTGACAATCCCCTGGTTACGGAATTGGGTGTACGCTTTTATGCCGGTGCGCCGCTCATCAATCCAAACGGATATAAATTGGGAACCCTATGCGTGTTTGATATGGAGCCTAAAAATCTGGATGAAAACCAGGTGAAAGCTTTAAAGGACATGTCGAAACACGTGATGATTATTATGGAGGAGCAATACAAAAACATGCACCTTGTTCGTTTGCAAAAGGACCTGATTGAGCGCAATGAACAGCTGCAAAAATTTGCCTACAATGTATCACACGATTTAAAATCTCCCCTTACGAATATCATGTTTTTGGCCGAAATACTGGCCGATTCGCTGGATGGAAAAATTGATGAAAAGTCGGCCGGGTATATCCAAAAAATATCCAACTCAGGGGAGTCGCTTTCCAACTATATTAATGGAATGCTGGAATATTATAAGAGCGATGAACTCTTTAACCAGCAAAACG
>JAUIMD010000055.1 GCA_030433225.1 Bacteroidia bacterium | reverse complement strand
AGGCCATCGATAAAGCGGCGGAAAATGGAGGGGGTACCATCCTCTTTCCGGCGGGTGAGTATATGTGTTTTTCCATCCGTTTAAAAAGCAACATACACCTGCAAATTGGCGCCGGTGCCACCCTCATTGCCGCCAACATGAATGAGCATGCCGGACAATACGATGCTCCCGAACCCAACCTTTGGGGCGACTCGTTGGGTTACCAGGATTTTGGTCACAGCCATTTTCACAACAGCCTGATTTGGGGCGATAACCTGGAAAATGTTTCCATCACCGGTACCGGATTAATATATGGAAAGGGCCTTCAAAAATGGGGAAGACGAACGCCCGGCCTTGGCAACAAAGCCATTGCGTTAAAGAAATGCCGCAACGTATTGCTCCGCGATTTTACCATTCTTCAGGGAGGCCATTTTGCCATAATAGCCACTGGGGTGGATAACCTCACCATCGACAATTTAAAAATAGATACCAACCGGGATGCCATTGATATTGATGCTTGCCGCCATGTGCGCATTTCCAATTGCTCCCTGAATTCTCCCAACGACGATGCCCTGGTATTGAAGGCGTCCTATGCACTCGGGTATCCTGCTCCCTGCGAAAACATTACCATTACCAATTGTGCGGTTTATGGGTTTGACGAAGGTACCTTTTTGGATGGCACCTATCAAATGACCCAAAAACAGGCACCGGACAAAGGCGTAGTAACCGGACGTATAAAACTGGGAACAGAATCCAACGGAGATTTCCGCAACATCACCATTTCCAACTGCACCTTTGAGCATTGCCGGGGACTGGCGCTGGAAACAGTGGATGGTTCCAACCTCGAAAACATTACCGTTTCCAACCTGGTGATGAGCGACATTTTAAATGCCCCGTTCTTTTTCCGGCTGGGCAAACGCATGCGGGGGCCGGATAGCCTTTCCGTTGGGTCGTTTAAACGGGTATTGGTGGATAACGTCATCATTACGGCATCCAACCCGCAATACGGTTCCATGCTTATGGGCATACCGGGGTACGATGTGGAAGACGTGGTTTTTTCCAACATTTGGATTAAAGTGAAGGGCGGTGCTCCTGCAGCACAGGGCAAAGTGAAGGTGCCCGAACTGGAAACCAGTTATCCCGATCCGCAGGAATTTGGCGACATTCCGGCCTGGGGATTTTACATTCGCCATGCCAAAAACATAGAAATGAACAACATCCACCTGGAATGTGAAATTCCCGATTACCGGCCGGTTTTTATTTTAGAGGATGTAAAAGGAGCTCGCTTTTCCAATGTTAAAACAGACCATGTGGAAGGAATTCCAACCTTTCAACTTAAAGAGGTCTCCAATTTTAGGATACACCGTGTAAACCAACTGGAAGATCAACACATAATAACGGCCAAAAACGTAGAACTATAGCACCACAAACAATATGAAAACAACTCCCAAGCGCCTCCAACGTATCGCCATGCTTTTCATGGCTTCCCTTTCCTTTTTCAGTTACGGTCAATCCACCAAAGAGTGGTTCCCCAACGAACAACTAACCTCGGTTGGGGCCTACTATTACCCCGAGCACTGGGACGAATCGCAGTGGGATCGTGACCTGCAAAAGATTGCTGAAATGGGATTTGAATTTACCCATTTTGCCGAGTTTGCCTGGGCGCAGCTGGAACCGGAGGAAGGAAAATACGATTTTGCCTGGTTGGATCGGGCCGTGGAACTCGCCGATAAAGCGGGCCTGAAGGTGATGATGTGCACTTCAACCGCTACCCCGCCGGTTTGGCTGGTACGTAAATACCCCGAGATTTTGGTGACCCGCGAAAACGGCACACAAATGGATCATGGGTCGCGGCAGCATGCCTCCTTTTCAAGCGAAATTTATAAGCAATATGCCCAAAAGATGATTGCCGAACTGGCCCGGCATTATGGCAACGATCCTCGAATTATGGGCTGGCAGCTCGACAATGAGCCCCACTCCAACGTAGATTTTGGAACCGATGCCCAACAACGTTTCAGAGCATGGCTAAAAAACAAATACCAAACCATAGAAGTACTTAACAAAAGCTGGGGAACCGATTTCTGGAGTCAAACTTATGCCGACTTTTCGGAGATCAACATTCCACAAACCTCCCAGTGGGGAATGAACCTGTATCAAAAACTGGATTTCAGCCGCTTTTGTGATCATGAAACAGCGCTGTTTCTGGATGAACAGGCCGAAACGATTCGCAAAAATATCCAACGCAATCAATGGATAACCACCAACTACATCCCTATGTACGATGCCCGCTTTATCGGGGCCAGCAAAAACCTCGATTTTATAACCTACACCCGCTACATGGTATATGGCGAACATCGTGGCATTGGCCGCAAAGGGTACCGCGTGGGCGAATATTCGCGCATTGCCATGGCCAACGACTATTTCAGGCCCTTAACGCCAATTTATGGTGTGATGGAATTGCAACCCGGGCAGGTAAACTGGGGCAGCATCAACTCCCAACCGCTGCCGGGTGCGGTGCATTTGTGGTTGTGGCACGTATTTGCCGGGGGCAGTAAATTTACGTGTACCTACCGTTTTCGTGCGCCCATTTATGGGTACGAGCAATACCATTACGGCATTGTTGGTCCTGATGGCGTAACGCCTACTACGGGTGGAAAAGAATTCCAGCAGTTTATAGAAGAAATAAAAGAACTGCGTAAAAAGGCAGAAGTGGGCTATATTCCTGCCGATTATGCGCAACGCACCACGGCAATTTTATACAGCCCCGACAATACCGTTGCCATCAACCAAAACCGGCAAACCACCGAATGGCATACCGAAGGCCACGTGCTGAAATACTACAAAGCCTTAAAAAGCATGGGTGCCCCGGTAGACTTCATCCGCGATACCATGGATTTTTCCAATTACCCTGTAATTGTAGTTCCGGCCTATCAGCAAATGAGCCGCGCGTTAATTCAAAAATTAACTGAGTATGCTCAAAAAGGTGGAAATGTAGTGATGTCGTGCCGTACCGGACACCAGAACGAACTCGGGCATTTGTGGGAAGCCAAACATGCCGAACCTATTTACAATTTAATTGGAGCGGAAATTGAATTTTACGATCTGCTTCGCCCCCATGCCCCCGATACCGTGCAAATGCAAAACAAAAAATACACCTGGACCAGCTGGGGCGATATTTTAAAAGCTGAAAAAGGCACTGAAACCGGGGCTACGTACCAGGGTGATTTTTATGCCGGAAAAACTGCGGTAACCTTTCATAAACTGAAAAAGGGAACGGTTACTTACATTGGAGCTGACAGCCAAAAGGGAGACCTGGAAAAGGATGTTTTAAAGAAACTCTATGAGAAATTACACATCCCCACAAAAAATTACCCGGAAGGAATTATAGTAGAGTACCGCGATGGGTTTGGCATAGCCATGAACTATTCCGACCAGGCATATGAAATTGAAATTCCAACCAAGGCAACGTTGCTTTTGGGCAAAACCAAAGTTCCAACTGCAGGGGTAACGGTTTGGAAACTCCCGAACAAACAGTAAAGAATAAAGAAATATGGAAATGAAAAAAATAGTATACCTGCTCATTGCCCTGCTTCCTGGTTATAGCTGGGCCGACGTAAGTTTTAATAGCGGCAAAAACGTACAAATCGTTTACAGTACAACGGAAGAACCGGTGGTGCATTCCGCCATCGAAATGTTTCAACAGGATTTTAATGCTGTGTTTAATGCGGAAGTGATTCCATCCAGAAAAAAAGGCACCATTCTTCTGGGTACGTATGGCTTGAATCCTTTAGTCAAAAAATATTTAACCGAAGTAGATATTCAGAAACTGGCTGCACATGAAGAAGCTTTTCTTATAAAAGTGGTAAAAAACAAACTGGTAATTGCCGGAAGCGACAAACGCGGTACGGCATACGGAATTCTGGAACTTTCGCGCATGTTGGGTGTTTCGCCCTGGGTGTGGTGGGCCGACGCTGCCATTGAACCCAAAGCAGCTTTTTCCCTGGAAACAGGCTATGAAAATTTTCAATCGCCATCGGTAGCCCGAAGAGGAATTTTTATTAACGATGAGGATTGGGGATTGACCCCCTGGGCCAGTAAAACCTACGAACCGTCCGACGTAAAAGGCCGGATTGGCCCCAAAACGCACTCCCGCATTTTTGAATTGTTGCTGCGTTTGCGTGCCAACACTTTTTGGCCGGCCATGCACAGTTGTTCGGAGGCCTTTTACCTGACCCCCGGAAACAAAGAAATAGCCGATAAATACGGCATTTTTGTAGGAACCTCGCACTGCGAACCGATGGTGTGCAATGCCAATGCCGAATGGCACGAACGGGGCGAAGGTCGTTATAACTACCTCACTAACAAAGAGGAAGTGTTGAAATTCTGGGATGAGCGGGTAAAGACACTTGCCGGTTCCGACAATATTTATACGCTGGGAATGCGGGGAGTGCACGATGGCCCCATGGAAGGTGCCAGAAGTGCAAGGGAGCAAAAAGAGGCTCTGGCCTATGTGATAAAAGATCAGCGCGAAATGCTGGCCAGAGAGGTAAACCCGGACCTCTCACAAATATCACAGGTATTTATACCCTACAAAGAAGTGCTGGATGCCTACAAACTTGGGCTGAAAATACCCGAGGATGTAACCCTGATGTGGACCGACGATAACTATGGATACATCAAACATTTCCCGGATAGTGTGGAACGTGCCCGCCCGGGGGGCAACGGAATTTACTACCATGTATCGTATTGGGGACGTCCGCACGATTACCTGTGGATTGCCACCAACCACCCGGCCCAAATATACACCCAGTTAAAAAAGGCATACGATAAAGGCACCCGCGAAATGTGGATTGTGAATGTGGGAGACATTAAGCCCGCCGAATACCTCACCGAATTTTTCCTGGATATGGCCTGGAATATCGACAAAATTGGAACGGACGTTGAAGGCATTCGGCAACACCTCCACCAGTTTTACACCCGCGAGTTCGGCGAAGAGGCAGCCAAAGAACTGGTTCCGGTAATGATGGAGTATTACCGCCTGGCCTACATCCGCAAACCCGAGTTTATGGGCAACACCCGCACCGAAGAACGTGACCCTAAGTACAAAGAAATCTCGGACCTGCCATGGAGCGAAAGTTACATTCGTACCCGCTTGGAAAACTATCAATCCATCCAACAAAAAGTGGAAGAATTGTCGGAGAATATACCGGCTGCAAAGCAGGATGCATGGTTTCAACTGGTAAAATACCCGGTAGTGGGTGCCAGCCAAATGAATAAGAAACTGCTGTATGGTCAATTGGCCCGGCATGGAAAAGCCGATTGGAAATTAAGCGAAGATGCCTTTAATAGCATCGTGGCTATGACGGAAGCCTACAACAGCTTGAACGATGGAAAATGGAACCGGATGATGACCTACAATCCGCGTAACCTGGCGGTGTATAATGCGGTTCCAAAGGCTATTTCCACCCAGCCTTTGGCGCAAGAAAAGGTGTATTTGGCCACGTTTAACGGAAATGATTTTTCCACCGTAAATGGGGACTCACCCGTACAAAACGGGCTGGGACATAACAGTGGTGCCATCAGTTTATCCAAAGGTACCGCCGTGCACTATACCTTTTCTGCCCCCATGTCCGACACCATACTGGTTCGGGTGGCCCTGGCTCCTCATCATCCGGTAACGGGCGATAAACTGCGCTATGCCATATCGGTAAACGGGGAGCCGGAAACAGTAGTTGATTTCCGTACCAAAGGCCGGAGCGAAGAGTGGAAACTCAATGTGTTGCGCAACCAGGCCATACGCCAAACCACACATGTACTGCACAAAGCAGGGGAGCAAACCCTTACCATAAAAGCCCTGGATGAAGGGGTAATTTTGGACCAGATTTGGATAAACCCCCTTGTAAAGTAAAAAAGGCTGTGAGGCGGCCACCCTTTTTCATGGCCCCAAAAGCCATCCCGTTTTTCTTTCAACACCTGGGGTAATCCTCCTAACATACCCTATACAAATGCCCACGTATTTTACCACACGTGGGCATTTGTGAGTAATAGAACATGGGCAACTCACGCCTTAAAATACACCCAAAATTCTTCGCTGTTTTGCTCCTGCAACCAATGCTCATACCCCATGCTCAGCGTTTTTTCAATCATGGGTGCGGGTATAAACGGCACCACCACTTTTAGCATTTCGCCGGGTTTTAATTTTTTAATGCCTGAGAGCACATCGTGTATGGGGTGTTCGCCCTGGTTGAGTTTAATACGTACATCCAGGGTATCCACTACGCTGGAGGCAGCAAACCATGCGGGTTGCACAGTATTTATATTTCCGTCCTCTGCGTCCAGGGCAGCAAGCTCTTCCTGCCCCACTTCTGCCCGTAATTTCAAAATCAGTTCTTCCACTTTTAAGTTGCCAACAACCGCCGCCTGCGCCAGAGAAGTTACACGGGCAATGGTTTTGCGCAATACCGGATTTGCCAGTTTTTTAAATGCCGGTGCAGCGGCAACCAATACCGCTTCCAGTTGCGGGTAGGCTTCCAGCAAATCGGCTATTTTAGTTTTGGGGGTAATAATCAGCTTTTCCATGGCACTATTGCTTTTCATCGGTGTATGCCAATATGCGACGTTCTCCTTCCAACGCGCGGTTTTCGGTTAAATCCTGCGATACTTCCAGGGTGCCCAGATATTCCCCTTCCTCACTCCGCAAAGCAAAATATTCAATCTTAATGAACTTACCCTTCATTTGTATCCAAAACGGGGCGTGCGATGCTTTTCCGGTTTTAAAATCGTCCAGTATTTTTTCAACTACATGTGTACTTCCGGGTGGATGGCACAAACGCACATCCCGATTAATAATAGAACGGTTTCGAACAAATATGCGTTCCTTCCCCTGGGTAAAGTATTTTACCTTATCGTGCTTGTCCACAAAGGTCATATCGAAGGGTACGCTGTTTAAAATGGCCTTAATTTCCTGTGCCGTAAAACTGCCCGAGGGCAATTGAATGTTCCCATCGTTGTTTACGGTTGAATCCTGCTTTTCCTCTGCAAGTCCTTCCGGTTTCCATTCTACGGGCGGATCGTAAAGACAAAATCCAAATTCGAGGGTTTGTTTGTGAATGTTCCACCAGTCTTCTGTTGTCAGTACATCCATGCTCATCGGAAAAAGGATTTCTTCTTCCTTTTGTACCATGTCACCCAAAGCCTTTAAAGCCGGAAAAAACAGCAGTTCCAGCGATTCTGACACATCGTTTTTTGTCAGTTCCCGGGACTGAAGAATTTCGATACACCCCTTTAGCTGTTCCCTTATTTCATCGTGTTTTCCCCACATCACCTTGGGTGGACCCGTTATTTCGTTTTGTTCCAGGTGTGGAAAAACAAGGTATTCTTTGCGCAGGTAGTGCTTGTCAACATCCATTAACTGGTTAAACATGCCCTCTAAACCAAATTTAAACCGTTCGAAGGCCTCCTCTTCCACCGCGGGTAACGATGATAGCATCTGGTGCGCTTTTGACGCCAGTTCCTTCAGCGCTTCATTTTCTTTTTTAAACACATCCACCGGGTGCCCCTCAGGAATTTCTCCGGCTCCACTCAGGTCAACATTGCCTTCCAGCACTGCTCCATGTGCATCGCACAGTTTCAGTACCTCCTCTTCGGGCAGCCCCTCCTGCATCAATTCCTGCTCCACCTCTACAACCTCGCCGTAGGGAATGTTTTTCAGGGTTTGCAGCAATTGTTGCCGTACACTTGTTGCCGACTCCCCCGCATGTAGTTTAAGAATCAGTTCTTTTAGCCGGGCTTTTCTGAAGCTTGAATTATTGATAAGTTCGCTCATTTAACGTAATGTTTTTTGGTTACAGGTGGCTGAGTTGTAAACAACAGCCTCCTAAAATACTGCACCAAATTTCAGCAATTGCAATACAGTAAATTGTAACATATGGTACAATGGGAGCGAATACTACGGCAGAAAATAAAAATACCGGAGGGACGCTCCGGTATTTTGCATGCAACACGAGAAAAGCGTGACAGCATTTTTTCTGTCACCTTTCTTTATTCATTCGAAAAGCTATAGCCGTTGGTAATTTTACCATTGGAAGAAACTACGGATGTGCGGTTAATGGGCACCATGTAAATGGGCGCTAAACCGGGTTTATAGCCTTTAAATACAAAGGTGGAATACTCATCGCGAAAAGCAACATAATCAATGCCCCACGGAGTTTTCACATAGCCCTCGGCTTCCAGCGATGCGGCTTCCGCTCCATCCGGATCGATGTACTTAAACAAGCCCTTAATCGCCAAGTTGGTAAATTCCTCTTCTATTTTTGCCCGTCGGTCTCCATTGGCTTCTGCCACTGCCGCATAATCGTCGTATTGTCCCCTCCAACCGGGAAACAAAGCGGGATTGGTTTCGTCGGGTGCCTGGGTGGTTAAACGGTAGTTCAGCTCGGCTTTTAAGTCTACCTGTTTGGTCCAGATGTAAGCCGGTATGGTCATGCCATTTTCAAAGGTGTAAAATCCACTTTGCTCCAACCCGTCCACCATTTGGGTTAATCGCCTTTTTAATTTCCCGATGTTCTCTTCGATGTCACCGGACCGTACCATGTCGTATTTTCGCCAGCCTTCGCCGGCAAACTCCAGCTTTCGTTCCTCCAAAATAGCCTTTCTTACACTTCCCATGCGTGCAATAAAAGCTTCCACATTGGCGGCCTCAGCATTTCCCCCAAAGCCTCGTACGCGTACATCGGCAAGCAACTGAATGGCGCCCGCCTCATTGCCCAGTTCGGCATAC
>JAUIMD010000054.1 GCA_030433225.1 Bacteroidia bacterium | reverse complement strand
CAAACCGTATTTGATCAGGTTCCTCCTTTAATCGACAAATTGCTCGATATGCAAAAAACGCAAAAAAAGAAAAAGGAAGAGTAACGCATAAAGAAAACCGGCCACGTGTCGGTTTTTTTGTGCCTTGGCAGCTATACGGCAATTCATGGTTGTACAATTCTTTTGAACTGCGTTTCTTTGTGCAAAATTTTTACGTTATGATGGTCATTATATCGCCGGCAAAAACCATAGATTTTGCACTTCCCTTTGCCACGCAAATGGCAACAACCCCCACCTTTGCAAAAGAAACGCGTGAACTGGTGGCGCACATGCAAACCCTCACGGCCGGCGACTTATCCAGCCTGATGCACATCAGCGAGGCACTTGGGGAATTAAATTTTGAACGCTTTCAAAACTGGAATAAAAGAAACACACCTAAGAAACAGGCGCTGGGCTTGTTTAAAGGTGAGGTGTACAACGGAATGCAGGCCTGGGAATGGAGCGAAGAAGAGCTGTTATATGCCCAGCATCACCTGCGTATTGTATCCGGTTTGTATGGAGTTTTAAAACCGCTGGATGCCATAAAAGCATATCGGCTGGAAATGGGAACCCGTTTAGAATTTGGTTCGCTGTACGAATTTTGGGGAGATAAAATAACCAGGGTACTCAACAGAGAACGCAGCAAAAGTGGCAATGTACTGGTTAACCTCGCATCAAACGAGTACAATAAGGCGGTGGATTTTAACGCCTATAAAGGAACCGTAATTACGCCGGAATTTAAAGACCTGCACCAAGGGGCGTATAAAATGATAGGGGTGTATGCCAAAAAGGCCCGAGGGCTTATGGCCCGTTTTATCGTGAAAAATAAAATTGAAAACGCTCAGGAACTTAAAACTTTTGCCGAAGAAGGCTATGTGTTTAATACCCGAATGAGCAACGAATCCACCTTTGTGTTTACAAGGGGGTAGGCTTGTTAAGAAGTTTTTTTTACAGGTTTTTAGTGATGTGATTTTGAATGCTCGCCTTGCGTTCTTCCGGTAAATGGTGATGGTGTGCAGCGTGAGCTCCCAATTTTTCAAGCGCTTTATCAATAAACGTGCTTTGCAGGTTAAACGCCTTACAGGCACTGCAAGTGAGCAGGTGCAGCCGAAGCCTAACCTTTTCTGAAACGGATAACTTGCGGTACGCTTTCACCGAAATCAGCTGTGTAGCCTTGCTGCACGTGAGCATGAGTGTGTTCATCATTTTTTTTAGCATACCCTTTTATTTATCCATCCAGTTTTTTTCCAGGCATTCCCGTATCTGTAGTTTCGACCGATGTGCCAAAACCCATAGGTTAGACGGGGTAATGTCCAGTTCCTTACAAATAAACCTGCTATCTTCCTCCATAAAATACTTCATCCTGAATACCGCAGATGCCATTTGGGGCAGGTGCTTGATGCAGGCCTTTAAAATGGTCAGAAATTCGTTGTTTTCCAGGGCATCGTTTAAGTTCTGTCCCCATTTGCCGGGGCGGTTGTCCGCGTTCCAATGCCCTTCCATAAACCCCTGGTTCTTAAACAGTCGCTCCATAAATCCATCCCCTTCTTCAGTTTCACTCGCCGAAAGTTCGGAGGCCGTTAAGGGTTTGTTTTTATTTTTACGGTAATGGTCAATAATTTTGTTTTTAAGGATATTGAACAGCCAGGTTTTTTCAGAGCTGTCTCCCCGGAAACTGTTTTTATTTTTCAGGGCAGCAAAAAAGGTTTCCTGTACCAAATCCTCCGCTTCTTCAGGTTTATTTACCCGCACCAGGGTGTAGCGGTAAAGGCTGTCCCCATAGTTTTCCACCCAGCTTTCCGGGTTACAAGGGTGTTTGGCCGGTTGCGTGTTTTCTGCCATGTTAAAAATCCTCCGGTTTATTGTAATCATTGTACGATTTGACCGTTCCTTTAAAAAAACGGAAGGTCAGACGAAACATGCCAATGCCCACATAAAGCACTGCTGCAATGGCCAGTGCAACATGAAGTTCCGTAAAAATAAGGCTCCATTTTTCGCCGGCATTTAGGGTGGCAAATAAATTTATGCCTAAGGCTACCACCAGTAGAAAACCAAAAATGACCAGTTCCTTTTTAAGTATTTGGGTGGGTGTGAGTTGAGCTGCCAAAAGTGAATGTTTAGCGGTTATTGAGCAGATAAATATAGAAAATTTTGTGGTTCAATTTTATCAATAATGTACGCTTCGGCGTCAGGAAATGCATTTAAAAGGGATTGAAACTTTCGCATTTCGCATAAAATAAGTGACGTAGAAAGGATTTCAGCATCCAGCGCGTCTTTGCATTTAACGGCTGCCACAATATTGGTGCTGGCCGGTTTAAAGGTATCGGGAAAAATAATGTGGTTCGACTCCCCGTTGGGATTGTAGTTGGAACTTATTGAAACCGACTCGTCTGTTAATGTAAATCCAATATGGGGGAACTGAGGAAGGGAATAGTTCCACGAGTTGGAAGCGGCACTGCTGCCTAAACACATTATGGAGGTTCCACCAAACGATAAAAAGGCATTGTTTATCTCTTTTTTCAGGAGTAGCGCTCTGATTTTTTTGAGGGCATAGCCTTTCCCAAATCCTCCAAAATCAAGATGGAATGGTGTGGCTGTGTGTTGTGCAATGTTTTGGGGGAAACGCGAAAGGTCTTCGGCAAACAAAAAGGTGCCGCTACCCAGGGTAACATCAAAAAGTTTCCCCGATTTTTGATAGTATGCTTTCGCGTATTGCAACACCTCGTAAAATTCGGGTGGAATGGAGAGCGAGTCAGTAGGATTGAAATGATTTAACCGGGCAGCCAGCGCATCCGGATTATGGCAACTTAACAGCATTTCGGCTGAAACCAACAGCTCCCTGATTTCCGAAATAGCTTGATGTAAAACTGCTTCATTGCCCCCGGTCAAGGTAATATCCAACCGGGTGTGCATGGATAAAATGCTTTTTTTTATGCTGCTCTCCATACTCGCGTTCTTAATCAGGTTACTTCCGGTGCAATAAATCTGCCCTTATTGCTGTAAGGAATATAGATAATAGGTTTTGCCACATTTTTTATGGAAACATAGCATTGGACTTGTATTGTAGTAACAAAAAAGATCTTAAACGGTTTAGTGATGTCACAAACGAGTGCGGGTGCACGCTGCATTTACCTACCTTTACCTCCCAAATTGTATAATTGCCTATTATGAAAATTATGCATGCCTTAAGTTGGGCTATGGTACTTATTTTAGGGGTTGCCGCTTGCAATCAACCTGTGATAATGGAGGTGTATGGAGATGAGTCCGGGCTCGATTCTGCTTTACATGCATTGGCAGGGGCGTATGCCCAATCAGGACACAAGTTGCTGGTGGGCAGTAAATATGAGGTGCCCGATTTGGTGATTATTAATGGATTGCAGGCAGTGCCTCACGCGCGGCAGTCATTGGGAGGGTTATCCTTCCGTCCCGATTCTGTACGTGTGCGGGTTGGAACCCTGCAAAACGGAAGAAAAACGATGGTGTATGTTTTAGGCACCACCCTGGGCCAGACTAAACAAGGAATTTCGGAAATACTTGAAACCGTACAGTCGGGGGGAGAATTGCCTCCACCATAGGGTATCTCTTTTGGTTTTTATTTTTCATCCTCCTGGGTAATGTCATTTTCTTCTTCATCAGCATTGGGCAAGGGAGTTTCGTGGCGTTTTTCCATGCGCTTTTCCTGTCGTTTTTGTTTCCGCTCTTTACGTCGGTTTCGTTGCATTTCGGCTAAATCCTGCAGGTTGTCAAATTCTTCGCGATAGATTATGCCAACACCTTGTGTGGTGGGGGAGGTTTCGTAATAAATATTATCGTTGGTGCGCGAATAGGCTTTAAGGCGGTATTGTTGGTTTAATTTTACAAATACTTCAAAATCACCTACAAAATTTGAAGGATTGTTGGTAGTTGTCACGTTGGTATTGTCGCGGTAACCAACGTTGCCGTTAAACTCCACGCGGTCGTCAAACAATTGCGAACTCAGGGCCAGTTCCACTTCGGTGCTGGTAATCTGGTTGTCGCCTGGCCGGTAGTGCACACCCAAATCCACCTCGTTGCTTATTTGCGAAAGCCAGTTGCTTAATTGGTTGGATAAAAATTCACTGGCCGTAACGGCTGCAGCCTGCGATTGGGAATACCCTGCACTGGCATCCTGCGTGTTGCGCATATAATCCGGCGTATAAAACCGGTTCATTACCAAAAGGGAAAGTACCTGTCGGTTCAATTCATCATCCGAGTTAATTACACTTTCTACGCTGCGTTTGGTTTCATCATCAGCCGTGGGCAACACAATGTCAAAATTTATGGTGGGATTCATGAGGTCGTTGGTCAGCATCATATGGCATTGCACCGGAAATCGCTTCTTCAAATCTTCGGCATTGGGCGAATTGGGCATCAGGTCGTATAAAGGAGCCCGGGTTGGATAGTAGGCATCTAAATCCAAATCTGCTGCAAAGGGGTCTCCGGTCCAACGAATAATTCCACCCGGTTCAATGTTAAACGATTTATTAATGAGGTTTTGCAGGGTAAAGAGGTAATCTCCCTTCGAAATTTTGTATTCTCCGTTTAGTGAAAAATCGCCTTTGGTTGAATAGATAAAGTTCAGTTGACCGCTTCCCTGTCCTTTAATAATGTCGCCCACGGTTTCGTCAAAAATCATTTCCACTTTTACATCCGGTGTGGTGCTAATGCCTAAAATTACCGTAAGGGCGCCGTTGGTCACCACATTGTTTTCCTTAACCTTCCTGTATTTCCGTTGTTCCGGTTCTTTTACAACCGTTGTTTTGTAATTGATAAAATTGTTCTCGCTGGCGCTGTAGTTGGAGGTGATGGGTAGTACAAAGGTAGAGTTGGGGCGAGAGGTCATGTTGGCTTCAATGGTAACATCGCCGTTGGCGCCTACAATGTCAACCGTTCCTCCACCGTAAATTTCGCCGTAAAACAAATCGTTGTCTTTTTTAGTAAGGTTGAGTACGTTGATGTTGTTGCTGGATACATCAAGGTCAACACTCATGTTTTTAAAGCTGGTGTGGCCAAGTGTACCGCTGAAACTTCCCGGGTTGTTCAGGTGGTCGTAAAATGTGACGTTATCAAAAACAATGGTATGTTCTCCAACTTCCACCGAGTCACTGAAATGGTACCGCGTTTTCAGGTAATCAATGCCCAGTGATGCTTCCTCCAGCAAAATTTTTCCTTCGAAATACGGTTTAATGATGCTCCCCTTAAACTTCACATTTCCACTGCCGTAGCCCGTTACATCTTTCATTAAATGGTCAATAAAGGGACGTAGAAATTCAGCACTAAACTGATTCAGGGCAATGTTAATGTCCAGCGAATCGTTTTGCGGACTGTAAATGCCCGATGCAAGTAAAGGTGTTTTCCCTTCATGCCGGTTTTGCACGTTAACATCCAGCCATTTCTTTTGATCGTTCCAAATGCTCGAAATATCAAACAGCCCGTAAAACTCCCGGTTAAAAGTGAGGCTGTCAATGCTGATGGCCGCCTTAATTAAAGGTTTTCCCAGCAGACCATTAATGGTGGTTTTGCCATTTAAATGGCCCGAAAAGCTAATGTTATTGGGTTTAAGGAGTTGTTCAATGTATTGAATGTCGATGTTGTTAATGCTAAACGTCAGGCTATCGTTGAGGCTTTGTGACGCAATGCCATCGATGTTAAAAAAATGATCCTGGTTTGAAATTTGTACCTGCTTAAATTGCAGGCGCTTCTCCGATATGGAAATGTCTGATTCAGGGATTACCCATTGACTATCCGCCAGAATGATGGACGAAGGGTTAAAGTGGATGTTGGTAACCAACTTGTTACGCTTGCTGCGCGACATGCGTACCCGGGTGGAAATATTGCCGCTGTTGGTGATTAGCTGATTGTTGTTCCAGATCAGGCGCGAGTCAATCAGGTTGTTTTGCAGCGAGGAAGTGAAGCTGAAGTTCTCCACCCTGCGTGCCTCTGAAAGTTGAATTTCAGTGGCTTTTGCACTGACCTTAAGCAGGTTTTTGTTTTTATTTTGCACACGAACCGACAGCTCCTTTACCAGGGCACCGTTTAAGTCAGAAATGGGAGCATCCACGGCCATGTCAAACATATCAAGACTATCGTTTAGCATACCCGATATCTCAAGTCCATCGTAAAAATAATACGGCAGATCCAGTATGTAGGCAATGGTGTCAACCGGATCTATTTTACAGGCAAAATTAAAGTTGTTGCTGGTGCGGTATACAGGCGAAGTGCCCCGTTTATTCATGGCCGGAACATAGTTGTCTGCCACATCTTTCAAAGAGTTAATCAGGTCGCTAAACTGGTACTTTCCTTCAATACTTCCGTGGGCAATGTTTGAGGATAACAAAATGGCAGGGATTGCTCTGTCGGGCATAAAATCGAGCCGAACCGAGTCTAACTTGAATGCGCCCTTACGGTTGGAGAAGCGAAAATCGTGCATGGTAAATTCCCCATTGAAGGTGGAGAACGAATTACCCACAACGTTGGCTGCAAACTGGCACGATAGGTCGGCTTTGGGAAAATCTTTGAGCAGGTTCAGTTGTCCCACACGCGCTGTTTTTATGTCTGCATCAAAATTTAGTACCGGTACCTCTTTCGAAAAATCCACCCTTCCATAAAACATAAAATTTAAATTAGGATCGTTCATCGATATGGCTCCGTTAAACATGTTATGGCCAAAATAACCATGCAGGTCGGTGTGGGTATATGCATAGTCTTTAAACTCAAATTTTTCAATAAACCCGTCAATGGTCATCCCCTGAAATGCAGCGTTTTCTATAAGTCCATCTACCGAAATATCCATACTTACCCGCCCAAAAAGTTTGCGGTCGTTGGTAAGGGCGGCCATGTTGAAATTGGTTGTTTTCACATTGCCCCTGAACTCCAGCAGCTGGTTGTAATCTGATTGCAGCGATATGTCTGTTTTAATGGTTCCCAACCGTGTTTTAAAAGTTCCGAAGGCCACATAGTTGCCCGGCAGCCCGGTAATGTCACCGGAAAAGTCAATTTTCCCTAACTCGTTCAGGCGGCGGTACAAGGCCGGTTTTTCAATGTGCAGGCTACTCAACATGCGCGTAAAACGAGGGGAGTTAATGTGCAGTTGGTTAAACTCGGCAAACAAAAACGACTCATCCGCATCCAGCAGGTTGTTAATTTTGGCACTAAAATCGAGAAATGCCACATCTTTAATGGCAAAGCGTACATTGTTCAGGTTTAAATCCTGCACCTTACCTGTGATGCTTCCCGATACGGCCATGCGGTACTCATTGTTGGTAAACCGCGCATTTAAAAAGGCCAGGTCACGCAAACCAATTTCTGAGCTTTTTATGGTATAACTTGCATTGGCGTTTTCAAAATTACGGGTGGAGGCAAAAATGGAATCGCCCTGTATAAATACATCCTTAAAAACAATTTCGGAATGGGCAGTTTTTAATTCAAAATCGTTTACCGTGAGTTGGTTGGGAGTGTAGGTGAAATCTGATTTCAGACTTTCTACCTGGTATCCGTTGGGTTCTTCAAAAGAGAGTCGTTTCAGGTTAAATACCATCGAATCTTTTTCGAGGCTTTCCAGGTTCAGGTGGAGGTTCAGGTTGTTAAGCCGTATGTCCTCCCGCATGTTCCACTTGGGGTGAGGGGTTTGGTAGCGCAAGGCAGACTTGTACATGCGTATTTTTCCGGGATGAACCACCCATTGCACCTGGTTGACAGTATCCTTCGAAGCCAGTGAATCCAGCAAAAACTGAAAGTTGAACACCGAGTCGTTGTGTTGCTTTACATGAAACCTGGCATCGTAAATGCCAAAATCTTTAAAAATCAGTCTTTTTTGTGGAATATTTACCGAATCCACATCCACCTTTAATTTAGGAATGTACACCAGGGAATCTCCGGCCTTATCTCGAATTAAAATTTCCTCTAAAACCAGGTCGCGAAACAGGTTCATTTTGGCCCGTCCAATGGTAACCTCTGTACCCACTTTTTCCGAAAGGGAAACCAATATCTTTTTGGTGATATAGGTTTGAAAGCGAGCGTTTTCTGCAACCGCAAAAAATAAGGTAGGGATTACTACCAAAAGGGTAACAAACAGGATTAATATTTTGGGCGTATTTTTAATATCTTTGGGCGCTAAATTTGTACAAAAGTAGGAAAGGAACTCTTATAATAAAGCAAAAACTGTGCTAAATCAAAGCGAAAACATCGTAATTCTGGGAATTGAGTCATCATGCGACGATACCTCTGCAGCCGTTATAAAAGACGGAGTTATCTTATCAAACGTAATTGCGGGGCAAAAAGTACATGAAGAGTATGGCGGGGTAGTGCCCGAACTGGCCAGCAGGGCACATCAGCAAAACATCATTCCGGTGGTAAACAGTGCCATTCAACAAGCCGGTATTCGAAAAGAAGAGGTGACGGCTTTGGCGTTTACCCGCGGGCCAGGTTTGTTGGGATCGTTATTGGTGGGTACCAGCTTTGCCAAAGGCCTGGCACGGTCGCTGAACATTCCCCTCATCGACATTAACCATTTGCAGGCACATGTGCTGGCTCACTTTATTAAAGAAGATGCCGATGACAATGATCAGCCGGCTTTCCCGTTTGTATGCCTGTTGGTGTCGGGTGGAAATTCGCAAATTATCCTGGTAAAAGATCATTATACCATGGAGGTGGTTGGGCAAACCATTGACGATGCCGCAGGAGAAGCGTTTGATAAATGTGCCAAGGTTATGGGGCTGCCTTACCCCGGCGGGCCTGTG
>JAUIMD010000638.1 GCA_030433225.1 Bacteroidia bacterium | reverse complement strand
GCCGGAAATAGAAAACCTGTTGAATACCAGTCAGGAAAAACTCATGGCATTACTGTACGCCATTGACGTATCTGAAGCACAGATAAAAAAAGAGGCACATCTTTACCCGGAAAAACGCCTGGCAGAAGTAATTACGCACGAGATTCTGGATCGAGATTTTAAAAAGGTGCTCACCCGAAATTATTTTAAATCACGCAACGACTTTAGGCAGCCATAATCGCCGTTGTACTTCCTTTTGCATACCTGAAAAATTTGTTAAATCAGGAAATGTACTATATCAAAATCTTCTTTTTGGAGTTATATAAGCAAACAAAAAAGTAGCATGAAGTATTTCCATAAATGTTTGTTGGTTTTTGTAGCCGGTATGTTATTGCTGTCGTGTGAGAAAGAAAAAGTTGACACACCCACTGAAAAGGCAGTGTATAAAGTTACGTTTAATGCGGTTTGGAGCGCAGAAACGCACCCGGTGGATTTTCCGCCAAGCCCCCACTTTTCAGGTTTGATTGGAGCCACGCATAAAGCTGACGATGTACTGTTTATGCCCAATACACTAGCCACCGAAGGTATAAAGGTAATGGCAGAGGTGGGGGGTAAGAGTCCCCTGACTGAGGAAATAAACGCCTACATTGAAAAAGGAAATGCCGGAATTTTACTTTCGGGTGGAGGAATTGGGAATTCACCCGGATCCGCCGAAATAGAGTTTGAAATCCAACCCGCGTTTCCACAGGTTACCCTGGTTAGCATGCTGGCACCAAGTCCTGATTGGTTTGTGGCAGCACGTAATGTAAACCTAATAGAAAACGGGCAATGGGTGGAAAGTAAAACGGTGAATGTACAGATTTATGATGCCGGAACCGATGCCGGCGTGACCTTTACCGCTGCCAACGCGGCAGAAAATCCACCCATAACCATTCAAGAAATACAAACACCGCCGCTTGCAACAAACGGCACGGTTGCGCCCCTTGGCACAATGGTATTTGAGCGGATGCACGTCTATTAAAACCAGATACTCCCGCAAGTGTTAAAAGCTCCGCTTCTGTTTGGTTTTTGTTCCTTAAAAATTGACATGCTGGTTTTTAAAGCGTAAAATGCAATATTAAACCTATGCACATGCAACAATTTAAAGAGCTCTACGACAAGTTAGGTTCCCTGGTGAATTCATGGACGGATAAGCTGCTTGAATTGCCGGAAGAAACCATTGCATCGCGCCGAAATGAGCAAAACCGAACGATTAAAGAAATTGTTGGGCACATGGTAGATAGCGCATCTAACAATACCCACCGCTTTGTACACATGCAATACCAGGGAAGTCCGCTGATATTCCCCGATTATGCCAATTTTGGCAACAATGATAAATGGATTTCAATCCAGGATTTTCAAAACGAGAACTGGAATACACTGGTGCACTTATGGAAATTCAATCACTTACACGTACTGCATGTGGTAGAAAATGTAGACGCCAGCCATTTAAACAATGCGTGGATTTCGGCGCTGGATGAACGCATTACACTGGAAGAAATGATTTTGGACTTCCCCCGGCATTTTCTGCTCCATGTGAATGAAATAGAGGAGCTAATGGAAGCCTGAGGTTTCAGCTATAATCGCAGGAAATGATGTGTTTTATTCCTTCGTTGTATGGTGTAGGT
>JAUIMD010000053.1 GCA_030433225.1 Bacteroidia bacterium | reverse complement strand
AAGCTTGGAAGTTACGGGGGCCAACGAAAATCCGTGCGTGGGCTTACAGGAAATTTTGGAAGGATTTAAGAAAGGTAAAGATACCCGCCCCTTAATCATCCGTTTTGTAGGGCAAATAACCGATCTTGACTACATGCTGAATGGCGATATTGTGGTGGAAAATAACAACAATGCCCAAAGCCACATAACCCTTGAAGGCATTGGCGAAGATGCTGTAGTTGATGGTTGGGGAATTCGCGTAAAAAACGCATCCAATATTGAAATTCGTAACCTGGGGCTTATGAATTGCGATAGCGGAGAAGGGGATAACATTGGCCTGCAGCAAAACAATGAATACGTATGGATTCACCATTGTGACTTTTTTTATGGTGGAGCCGGTGGCGATAGCGACCAGGCCAAAGGAGACGGTGCCTTGGATTGTAAAAAGTCGACCTACGTAACTTTTTCGTACAACCATTTTTGGGATACCGGTAAAAGCAATTTACTGGGCTTAAGTGAAGGAACTACTGAAGGATATTACATTACCTATCATCACAATTGGTACGATCATTCTGATTCGCGCCATCCAAGAGTGCGCTACTATTCCGCCCATGTGTACAACAATTATTACGATGGAAACTCCAAATATGGGGTGGGATCCACCATGGGATCTTCGGTTTTTGTAGAAGGCAACTACTTCAGAAACTGCAAATACCCCATGCTCACTTCCATGCAGGGAAGCGATGTTTGGGACGCATCGAAACAAGCCAATGATTATTCTGATATGCCAACCTTTTCCAAAGAGAATGGGGGAACCATTAAAGCCTTTAACAATTATATGGAAGAGGAAAAACGCTTTGTACCCTATGCTGCGGAAGGATTTCCCAATTCTACCACCGATTTTGATGCTTATGTAGTAAGTACCCGCAATGAAGTTATTGGTGCGGAAGTGGTATCCGCCAGGGGAGGAAACACCTACAACAACTTTGACACCCATGCTTCCATCATGTACACATATACGGTAGAAACTCCCGAACAAGCCATGGAAACCGTCAAGGCAGGGTCGGGCCGTATGAACGGAGGCGATTTTTCGTGGACCTTCAACAACGCCGTGGATGATGCTTCGTATGCGGTGAACGGTCCCTTAAAAACAGCATTAACCATATACCAGACTTCATTAGTTGCGATACAGGGAGACAGCGTTTCTTCAGGTAATGGTAACGGTGGTGGAAATGGTGGAGGTGGCTCCGAAATTACAGGAGATGTCGTGCACAATTTCACGCTTTCCGGATTAACCAGCGATTATTTTAACATTAGCGGAAACCTCTCCGATTCAAAAGGTACGGTGAATTATGCAGGACTTACGCTTACCCAATGCCTGAAAATAGAATCGAGTACTAACATTGCTTTTACCACTACGGAACAAGCCGATTTGTTGTTGGTTTTTAATGAAGTTTTTTCAGGTGAAATTAAAGTGAACGGTACCAGCTACCCCATTAGTAATGGACTGCTGACCTTACCCATAGCAGCCGGAACCTATGCCATTACCAAAGACAATTCGGCCAATTTGTATTACATGGCCATTGATTATGTGGAAACTTCCACCGTTGAAGTGAGTCAAAACCCGGTTTGGGTATTGTATCCCAATCCTGCTAAAAATCAACTGTTTATACAAAGCAACCATCCCGTAGATCGCATTTCGGTATTTCAGGTAAATGGCCAGTTGGTAAAAGAAAGCATTGGAGACGTTCGTATGTTGGAAGTAGGGGAACTTCAAAATGGAAATTACATTCTGAAAATCGAAAGTGCAGGAAACATTATTGTAAAAAGGTTAATGGTTAACTAATTTAACATTCATAAATGTAAGTCTATGTGGAACTAATAGAAAACAAGGGTTAGCTTTAAAACGGAAAATCCTCTTCCATTTCCAACTCCACTTGTTCTTCTTTGGGTTTATCAGCTACCTGGTGTACAGCGTTTGAAATGACATAAATGGCTTTATGGGGTGTTAAAACCGGACAAGCATGTTCACAGGCACCGCACCCAATGCATAGGTCCGGGTTTACCTCCGGAATGGTAAGATTGTCGGCATAAGGTACCATAAAAACGGCCTGGGTAGGGCAGTGCTCTGAACATGAGCCGCATGAAGTGCCATCGGTTTCTACAACACAATGCTGCTTCTCAAAATGGACTTTTCCCACCTGGCACACTTTTTTTTCTTCTTCCTGCAAGGGGAGTATGGCGCCTGTTGGGCATACTTCTCCACAAATGGTACAGTTAAAATTACAATAACCAATGTCGTAATTCATTTTGGGTTGCAACATATGAAAAGCCCCGTATTCCATAAACGTTGCCTGCAATATATTGGCCGGGCATTTAGCCACACATAAATGACAGGCGGTACACTTATCGTTAAAATGAGCAATGCTGCGCGAGCCAGGCGGACTAACAATTCCCCTGTTTGCAAAATGACTGGAGGCATGTCGCGATTTACCATGCTGTTTCCGGTGCTGTGAAAATGCCTGAAAGCTCAATAGGCTCAATGCTACACCTGCGGTTTCTTTTAACACGGTACGCCGTTGTTGCTGTGTTGTTTTGGTGGATACTTTGGATGTGTTGTGCGAGCGCTTTTTGTACGAAATTGCTTGCTGGTCACATACACTTATGCAATTGTAACAAGCCACGCACCTCGAAAAGTCGATGTGTTGATTTTTTACCTGGATACACTCTGCTTTGCATGATTTCTGACATTTACCACACGATGTACAGGTAGCAGAATTCATGTGTAATTGTTGTGCACTAAACCGTGAAATAAGGGACAGAACCCCGCCAACCGGGCAAAGCAAGTTGCAAAATAGTCGTCCCCGATACCAGCTCAGCAAAGTAACGCCTGTAAAAATTATAGCCACGGCAACTACAGATGGCGGCACTAATGTATAATTCACCGGGTGAAACCAATATACATCAGCCTGTTGCAAGTGTAGTGCACTAAAATTAAGGATACCCACCAGGGCCGGCTTCACAAGCTGTGCCATTATTCTACCAAAATTGCTGTATGGATCCAGCCACAATAACACGGCTGAAATGCCTAAAATCCATGTTCCAAATACCAAAGCGCTAATTCCGTAATGTACGCCCGGCAATGCTTTTTTAAAGCGAAAGCGTACCTTTTTGCGCATCCATTTTTTTAGGCGAATTACCACATCCTGATATACGCCTAACGGGCACACCGTGGAACAATACACCCTACCGTATGCATAGGTTAAACCAATCCATACAACAAGCAAAAGTATGGCCGCAATACTGAGTTGGGTTGCTTTGAATAGAAGCGGGATGAATTGCACATCCACCGTATAAGCCCGTATTTGAGTGGGAAGCCACTCATAAACATCTACAAAAAACAACGAAATGAGTAAAAAAATAATGAGGGCAATGCTTACCCTCATTGGTTTTAAAATATTTAATTTCATGTGCTTGTTCTTTCTGTATGGATCCTCCTCATTCAATTACACCGTTAGGCGTTTAATACGTTGGCCGGATAAATCCATGCTGCCAATGCCCATGCTTTGCGCTTTAACAATATAATCGATGGTGTCGGGTTCCATTCCAAACATTTTAGCACCGGCGGTATCCATGGTTACCATATTGGGCGATATGAGTAACGACTTCATGTTGGCAACATCTTTGGTAGAAACCCCCATGGGTCCGTTGCGAAGCATTACGTTGTAAGCGTCCATAATGTTTAAATCCGGAACGCGTGAGGTTGAGAAATCTGCAATACACTGATCAAGTCCGTTGCGGTGCCAAAAACGGCGGTCCCAAACAACGCCCATCAGGTTTTTCATGGCCATGCTTAATTTGGCACCGCCATGGTTTTTTAGTACGGGTACGTTAATAAATACGTCCGACTCCAATATTAGCTCATGAACTTTGGTGGCCTGCAGTGTAACCCCTTTTCCAACGGCCACCTCCTGGTAGTATCCTTCGGTATTGGCAGGAACCATTTTACCACCGGCCTCTTTCACCACCTTTTGTATTCCGCTGTTGCTATAGCAGCGGCTCCACTCGTTGCATGTATTGTCAAATACATATACCGATGAGGCACCCGCCATAAGGCAGTGTTCCACAATACGTTTTACCAATAGGGGGTTAGTGTTGGCGGCAAATTCCGGAGCTTTATCCCAGCCAATGTTGGGTTTTATAACTACGCTCTGGCCTTTTTTTACAAAGGCTTCCATGCCTCCCATAGCTGCCATGGCCTTATCAAACATAGGGGCTGGCTCGCCTCCTTTTATCGCCACCAAATCGTAATTGCCCGCCAGGTTTTCGGTACCTTCCGCAAAAACATTTTCCAGTGCTAAGCCGGATACGGCTGATGCAAATAGCCCTGCACTCACCGATTTTTTAATAAACTCACGTCGTTTCATAGCCCATAATTTGCCTAAAATTATCAAATATTGAGCGTAGCACATGGGTGCGGAGGGTTAAAAATGAATGAGATAGCAAAATTTATAGGTAGAATAAATAAACACGATGGCTTTAATTGAGGATGGAAAATAACACTTCACCCATCAACATGAAATGCTGCAATTCCACCTTTATAAATAACCGGTAATGCAACGCGAGTTTAAAATTTTAAAAATTAAGGCTAAAAAATACCCCTTTTGAAGGGAACCGAATTGCCTTAACACCTCCCAAAAATCCACATTCAGGCCTTATTTACGTCGTTTCACCTGTGCCACAGAGTAAGCGGTTTCCAGGATTTGTACCTTTGAACAAATAATGAAGGTTACAATGGGAAAAGAAAAGCTGACCCTGTGGATGGGTTTAGGTATAGGAGCGCTCCTCCTTACGATGGCATGCGAAAGAAATGCAGAAATTGAGCAACATACGGAAGACCAATCCACCGACCCGGGCGAAGTAGTGGATACCACCTGGAGTACTTCCGATACAACGTACATATGGTTGGAAGGAAATTCTGCAAGCATAAACGGTCCCGGAGCTGTGTTTGAAAACCAGCGGCTGACCATACAAAATGGGGGACAATTTTGGTTAACAGGTACCCTGAACGATGGGCAAATAAGGGTTGTGGCGCCTGATACTTCCAGGGTAAGACTTATCCTTAATAATGTAGAAGTGAGCCATAATAGTGATGCTCCCTTATTTGTACAAACCTCGTTAAGTACCCTTATTTATTTACAGGAGAATAGTGTGAATGTATTTTCTGACGGCTTATCGCATACGGATGAAGAAAGCAATGCTGCTGTATTTTCAAAATGCGACTTATCCGTTTATGGTGCCGGAACATTACATGTAACCGGCCATTACAAAGATGGCATTGCAAGCAAAGATGGTTTGCTGTTAGCGAGCGGAATTTACCAGATTAATGCCGCAGACGATGGCATACGAGGGAAGGATTACCTGATTATTGACCAGGGAGCATATGCAATAACAAGCGGGGGAGATGCATTAAAATCGGATAATGAAGATGAAGGAATGGGGTACATTTCCATCAAAAATGGCACCTTTAACATCCATACAGGTGGAGACGGAATACATGGCATACAGCATTTAAAAATTGAGGATGGCCTGTTCGACATTACCTGTACCGGCACCTCGGCCTCGGGCAAAGCATTAAAAGCCGGGCAGGCCTTACAGGTGTATGGAGGAACATTCAGCATTAACAGCAGTGGTGATGCGGTGCACTCCGATGCCGACCTGTTGCTGGAGGGGGGTGAATTTACGGTTTCAACCCAGGATGATGCTTTTCATGCAGAAAGTACACTCACCGTTTCCAATGCAGCTATTTTCATCGAAAAATGCTACGAAGGCTTGGAGGCACAAACCATTACCTTAAACAGCGGAACCATTACCTTAACGGCCTCTGATGATGGAATAAATGCCGCAAGTGGCAGTGCAGAAACATCCGGGGGACCGGGCAGAGGAACAGGTTCCGGAGGCAACAATACACTCCAAATTAATGGAGGATATATTACCGTTTATGCTGGCGGGGACGGGATAGATGCCAATGGAAGCATTGCAATGACCGGTGGTACCGTACTGGTACATGGTCCCACGCAAAACAACAACGGGGCGTTGGATTACGATGGCAGTTTTAGCATGAGTGGTGGAACTCTGGTGGCATCAGGGAGTTCGGGTATGGCACAGGCACCCGCAACAGGATCGGCACAACCCTCTGTACTCGTTTATTTTTCATCTATGCTGCAAAGTGGTACCCTCATTCATTTACAAGACAGTAACGGAGAAGCTTTGCTCACATTTCAACCCGGTAAAAATGTGCAGTCCGTGGTCATTTCACTGCCCCAGCTTGAAATCGGTAAAACCTACACTCTGTACACAGGAGGAAGCCACACAGGTGAAAATATAAACGGATTGTTGACCGGTGGCAATTACACGGCCGGCAGCCTTTATCAAACCTTTAGTATTACAGGATCGGTAACCACCCTTGGTAGTGGAGGCCGCCCCGGACCGTGGTAAAACATGCGATGTTTTTAAAGTAAATCGTTAACTTTTATGCCAGTATTTTAAACGGCATAAAAGTTTCGCTATTTTTAACCCTATGAGTATGGATTTGAAATACTTACGCTATACACATGTAATGTATGCCCTGGTGGCAGCATTAATTGGCGTATTTGTAGTTTTCCCTGATCTGGTGCGGGAACTGGACCAAAGTGCTGCTGTTCCAACAACGGTTCGCAGAAACTTACCACCTGAAATCAGGCAAAATCCACCCGCCAGGGCCTTTGTTGAGTCACCTTCCACGCCACCCGATGCATTTAAAAAACATGCCCAAAACCCTGGCAAACACCCCGCCAAACAAACACAACTTTTGGGCAGCTTTTTATTTTTCGCCGTTGTGGCCTGGGGATTATTATGGATGAATCATCCGCCATGGTATGCGGGTAAAATGAAGAAGGTACACCTGTCATCTCCCCTGCGATTTGCGCTGGTGTTTGCCGTTAGCTTAGGGGTATGTAGCCTTGCCATTTTTGTGCACCACCTGCTTTTTACGGGCAGGGGAGCACCGGGTTTTCCGTTTGCCTGGTATAAGGATGGGGTGCTATTGTTTAAGGGGTTGTTTGTGCTGGTAAGTGTGCTGCTGTTTGGCGAACTGTTTCAAATGCTGTTTAAGCAGCAAGGCATTTTGGTGGAAAACGAAACCTTAAAAACGGAAAGTATAAAAAGCAGACTGGATGCTTTGTCGGCACAAATCAGTCCTCACTTTTTTTTCAATTCGCTGAATTCCTTATCGGGACTAATCCGCGAAAAAGAAAACGAAAAGGCACTTTCATACATCCATGAAATATCCCATATATTCCGGTATATTCTTAAGGAAAGTGGTCAGGAACTGGTTACTTTGGGCGACGAAATAAAATTTGCACAGGCCTATCACTACCTGTTATCCATACGGTTTGAAGATAAACTGCACTTTACGATTGACGTGAAGGATGCGTACCTCGAATCGCGGCTACTGCCTGCACTTTCCATACAACCCCTGATTGAAAACATTGTAAAGCACAATGAAATAAGTAAAGCGGCTCCCATGAAAATTCACCTGCACATGCCCAATTCCGATACCTTGGTGGTCGAAAATAGTTATCAGCCCAATGGCGCCGATAGCGAGCATTCAGGCATAGGGTTATCCAACCTCGAAAACCGTTACCAGTACCTGTGTGGGGTTGGCATTACGTGCTACGTCGAAAAAAACAGGTTTGTGGTGGAGTTGCCTTTACGCATAAAAACCAACTAAAATGAATGCTATAATTGTTGAAGATGAAGCCATTGCTGTAAAAAACCTGCAGGCCATTCTTATGGAAGTGGCGCCGGAAATAAAAGTGGTGGAGGTGTTGGATAGTGTAAAATCCTCGGTGGATTACTTTTTACACCATCCCATTCCCGATTTGGTATTTATGGATATTCAACTTTCTGACGGCCAGTCGTTCCACATTTTTAAAAGTGTGGAAATAACCTGTCCTGTAATTTTTACCACCGCGTACGATAACTTTGCCCTGGAAGCCTTTAAAGTAAACAGCATCGACTATGTGCTAAAACCAATTGACCCGGATGCCATAGCGCGTGCCCTGGATAAATTGCGTAAATTAACCCGTGCCGAGCAGGTAGCCAACATCAGGCGCACGCAGGAAACACTGGCTCAAAAAACGACGTACCTGCAAACCCTGCTGGTAAGTTATGCCGATAAGTTTGTTCCCATCCCCACGCGTCAGGTGGCCTTTTTTTACATTGAAAACGAAAAGGTTTCCTTAACCACGTTCGAAGGTAAAGAATGGGGCGTGGACATCACCCTCGATTCATTGATGCAAAAGCTAAACCCGGCTCAGTTTTTTAGAGCCAACCGGCAGTTTATTATTTCCCACACGGCTGTTAAAGAAGTAGTGGTTTGGTTTGGAAACCGGTTGGCCGTTACCCTGCATGTACCTGCAAAAGAGCGAATTTTAATTAGCAAGGCGCGGGTAGGGGTGTTTAAAAAGTGGTTAACACATAACCAGGAGAACTGACAGGGTACCCCTTTTCCCGTTTCAATGGCAAATTTAGCCGCTTTACCGCTGCATGTCCCTAAGCGTATCCGTTCATTGCATATACTTGTATACAATACTTGAGATCCATTTATACAATGTATATGAAAGGTTTACGGAAGATGGAGGCACCCCGGTATCTGTGGGTTGGAATAATGTTATTTGTGCCCTTGCATTTGGGTGCGCAAGAGGTTGATAACCGGTTTCAATATCGCGGGTCAGTGGCGTTGAGTCATAAAATCACACAAGCGTTAAAAATCGAACTGACCCCGGAAATTAGATGGGATGAAGCGTTTGATGTGGATCGTTACCAGTTAAACGCTGAACTGGGATATACCCCGTTAAAAGGGATGACGCTATACGCCTGCTACCGGCTTATTGCCGAACAAACCTCAAACGATGCATTCAGTTATTTAAACCGGTAC
>JAUIMD010000637.1 GCA_030433225.1 Bacteroidia bacterium | reverse complement strand
TTATCATTACAGCAGTATCCAACGGCGCAAACATGACCGATGGTCTGGATGGCCTGGCAACAGGTACGTCAGCCATTATTGGGGTTACACTGGGTATACTGGCCTACGTTTCGGGGCACCTTGAATTTGCCCAGTACCTTAACATTATTTACATCCCCAATTCACAGGAACTGGTGGTGTATATGGGAGCATTTATTGGAGCAACAATCGGCTTTCTGTGGTACAATTCGTACCCGGCACAGGTGTTTATGGGCGATACCGGAAGCCTAACCCTCGGCGGTATTATCGCCGTGTTTGCCATTATTATTCGTAAGGAATTGCTCATTCCTATTTTGTGCGGTGTATTCCTGATTGAAAACTTATCGGTAATGCTGCAGGTGGGATGGTTTAAACATACCCGTAAAAAGTATGGCGAAGGTCGTCGTATATTTTTAATGGCGCCTTTGCACCATCATTTCCAAAAAAAGGGCTACCACGAAGCAAAAATTGTGAATCGCTTTTGGATTATCGGCATCATTTTGGCCGTGGTAACCATTGTAACCTTAAAGGTGAGGTAGTATGCAAAAGAAAAAGTTGGTGATACTCGGAGGCGGAATTAGCGGAGTGGGCACTGCCATACTCGGCCAAAAGCAGGGGTACGAAGTGTTCCTCAGCGATTTTGGCGCCATAAAAGAAGTGTACCAAAATGAATTGCATCAACACGGCATAGCGTACGAGGAGGGAACGCACACCCTGGATAAAATTTTGGAGGCCACCGAGGTGGTAAAAAGTCCCGGAATTCCGGATTCCATTCCGCTCATACAGCGTATAAAAGACAAGGGCATACCGGTAATTTCAGAAATTGAGTTTGCCGCGCGTTACACCAAGGCCTACAAAATTTGTGTTACCGGAAGCAACGGCAAAACCACCATTGTAACCTGGATAAAACACATTTTCCGCAAGGCAGGGGTAAATGTAAAACTGGTTGGAAATGTGGGCGACAGCTTTGCCCGGTCGGTGGCAGAAGACGATGTGGAAGTGTACGTGCTTGAATTAAGCAGCTTTCAGTTGGATGGCATGCACAATTTTAAAGCCGATGTGGCTATTATTTCCAACATTACCCCCGATCACCTGGACCGCTACGATTATAGTTTCGATAAGTATGCGCGCTCCAAATTTCGCATCCTGCAAAACATGACCCAAAACGATTACTTCATTTTTTGCGAAGATGACAATACCATTGTGAACAACGAACATTTTAAAACAACAGATACCGTAAAACTGCCTTTTTCGTTGGAGAAAAACCTTACGAAGGGAGCCTATTGTGTGGATAATAAATTGGTTTTTAATTTCAAAACAGGGATTGAAATGGATTTGAACGAACTCACGTTAAAAGGTAAGCACAACGCTTATAATTCAATGGCTGCCGGATTGGCTGCCATGGTGTACGAAATAAAAAATGAAACCATCCGGCACTCGCTGGCCGATTTTACCGGGGTGGCTCACCGACTGGAGAAAGTGGCATTTGTTGGCGGAGTGGAATACATCAACGATTCCAAGGCTACCAACATTAATTCCACCTGGTTTGCGCTGGACAGTATGCGTAAAGATACCATTTGGATTGCCGGCGGTATTGACAAGGGCAACGATTATTCGGAGTTAATGAACCTGGTAAAGGAAAAAGTAAAGGTGTTGATTTGCCTGGGCAAGGATAATGAA
>JAUIMD010000052.1 GCA_030433225.1 Bacteroidia bacterium | reverse complement strand
CCTTTCTGCCGAACTGGGACTGCGCCGCATTACCGCCCCACTATTTGTATTAAAAGACACGGGAATTAATGACGACTTAAACGGCACCGAAAACAAGGTAAATTTTGCCATAAAGGACAATGATGGAAAGGTTGCCGAAGTAGTAAACTCACTGGCCAAATGGAAACGCATGGCGCTGGCCGACTACAACATAGAAAAAGGCTACGGGGTTTATACCGACATGAATGCCATACGACCGGATGAAAGCCTGGGCAACCTGCACTCGTTATATGTTGACCAATGGGATTGGGAAATTGCCATGAAGGAGGATCACCGCAACCTCGACTATTTAAAATACATTGTGCGTAAAATATATGCGGCGTTAAAGCGCACAGAAACGTTTGTTTACCAGAACTTTCCGGCCATAAAGCCCCAATTACCCGAAGAAATCACGTTTATTCACACAGAGGCATTGTACCACGAATACCCGCACCTCACGCAAAAAGAGCGCGAAGACAAGGCCGCCCAACAACACGGCGCTGTATTTATCACCGGCATTGGCAGCAAATTACCCAACGGCGAAAAACACGATGGACGAGCTCCTGATTACGACGATTGGTCCACGGAAACGGGCAATGGACATCGCGGATTGAATGGGGACATTGTGGTATGGAATGACATTCTGCAACGCTCATTCGAGCTATCGTCCATGGGCATACGGGTGGATGCTGCAACCCTGCTGCAACAACTGGAGCAGGAAAATCAACTCCACCGAAAAGAATTGCTGTTTCATAAACGTTTGCTTAATGGTGAGTTGCCACAGTCTATTGGGGGTGGCATTGGACAAAGCCGTTTGTGCATGTACTTTTTACGCAAAGCACACATTGGTGAAATACAAACGAGCATATGGTCCGACGAAATGCGGGCCGAGTGCGAGGCACATAACATACCACTACTTTAATAAACCAATTCAGGGAATGCCGGCTTTTGACCGACATTCCCTTTACATATTTCACTCGTTTTCTGCACCTTCCAACACGGATTCTCTACCCTTTTCCTGAACCACCGTCGCCTGCAAGTTGTTACAGTATACACCGGATAACTCCGTGTAATGAACAACCTTTTATTACTTACCTAATCAAAAAAGAGACATGAAACGACTTTACATTCTTAGTTTTTTATTGCTAACGGCTACTGTGCTGGCAAGCGCCGTAAACGCCCGGCTCGACAGCATGCTGATCTACACGGCCAATGGTGAAACATTCACCCAAACCGGTTCCTTTAAATTTTATTACAACGCGCAAAACCAAATTATTAAAGAGGTATTATATGGTTTGGAAGACATCGACATTCCGGATGGAGGCTTTGAAGAAGAAATGAGCAAAAGCCAAACATTGGCCATGGCGGATACGACATTTGAAATTGCCTACACCTACAACAGCAACGGGCAAATAGGCGCCCAATTCACCTTGATAAACAATGGCGGAAACCGTGACACCATTTTAAAGGAAGAGCTGGCCTATGCCGAAAACGGTAAACTAACGGGAAAAGCCCAGTACATTTACGATGAAGATATGGGCCAATGGATGATGTTTACGACCGTTGAATATGCCTATGAAAACGACCGACTGGTTACAGAATCTACTTTTGTAAGCATTTTTCCACTCCCCCCCATGCTTTTTGAAAAAACGGAATATACCTATAACCTTGCCGGAAAACTAACCAGTAAAGTAACCTTCGATGTGGCCCCCATTATGGGAACCCTCTCGAACAGTGAAAAGACCGAATATGAATATACCGACGGTAAACTTACGGCCGAAACCGACTACACCACTACCATGGAAGGAGCTTGGCTGCCTGAAACCCGCGATGAATATGAATACGATGGAAGTGGAAACATCAATCTGGTGCGTGGTAAAGAATGGGATATTTCCACCAACGGCTGGATTCAATACGACAAATCGGCACTGACCATTGATTACAGCATTTCCAACCCAACGTTGATATTACCCCGGTTTTTCACCGACGAAGCTGGTTTGGACGATATTTTTACAGCGGTAGTTACCCTGGTAGAAACGTTTGTAGAGGTGGATGTGGCCTTAACAAAATCGGCAATGGTGGATGTAAAAACAGAATACACCGAATTGTACTGGACCATTGACGGGCAAACCAGCGTAGAAATTGTTGGCACCACCAACTCCAGGCTCTACCCCAATCCAAACAAAGGAGCCTTTACGTTTGCTACCGAAAATACCAGCGAGGCAATCATTGTAAACCTCGCCGGCCAGGTAGTACACCGGCAAACCTATCCTGCGGGAACGCATACTATTTCCTTACAAAACCCAGAAAAAGGCATGTACATTCTTCAGCTTAACGAAGGTAAAACTACTGTAAATCAAAAATTTGTAGTGGAATAAAAATTTATTCACATTCTAAATAAACAAAACAACGCTTCCCTATTATGCAAGCGTTGTTTTGTTTTATGCCCAACCCTATCTGCGGCTGTGCTCACAATCGGGCTAAGATATTCTGCATTGCAACAAGGGGTTACTATTTCCTTTCAGGCTGCAAGTAAATCCACCCAAAAACCACCCAAAATAGCACTTTGTATAACGGATGTTAAAGTCCAAACAAAAGTATTTACAAACTGTTAGTACTCAAACAATAACTTTTAATTGTAGTTATTCGTTAAGAAGTATTAGAGGGAAATTATTAAGAATGGATTTAAAGAAAGGTTTTCTACCTTTGCGATCCAAAGTGTTAGACTAAAATTCAACGCGAGAGCTATGGCATCAGAACAAGATAAATTATTAAACGATATCACCGAAAAAGAATACGAATTCGGTTTCACCTCAGAAATTGAGGCTGAAGACATTGGGAAAGGTCTGAATGAAGATATCGTTCGCATTATTTCGGCTAAAAAAAATGAGCCGGAATGGTTGTTGGAGTACCGATTAGATGCTTACCGAAAATGGGTAAACATGAAAACTCCGGAGTGGGCACACCTGAAACTGCCTAAAATCGATTACCAGGATATTATTTATTATTCGGCTCCAAAGCGCAAAGCGCAATACGAAAGTCTGGATGAGGTGGATCCTGAATTATTGGAAACTTTCGAAAAACTGGGCATTCCGTTGCAGGAGCAAAAGCAGTTGGCCGGTGTGGCGGTAGACGCCGTACTGGATAGTGTTTCTGTTAAAACTACATATAAAGAAACCCTGGCAGAAATGGGCGTTATCTTTTGTTCGTTCAGCGAGGCCGTGCAGGAACATCCTGACCTGGTAAAAAAATACCTGGGCTCCGTAGTACCTACAAACGATAATTATTTTGCAGCCTTAAATTCTGCTGTTTTTAGTGATGGATCGTTTGTGTACATCCCCAAAGGCGTACGCTGCCCCATGGAACTTAGTACTTATTTCCGTATAAACGCCATGAACACCGGGCAGTTTGAGCGTACTTTAGTAATTGCCGATGACGACAGTTACGTGAGTTACCTGGAAGGGTGTACCGCCCCCATGCGCGACGAAAACCAATTGCATGCTGCCATTGTGGAACTGATAGCAATGGACAATGCAGAGATTAAATATTCCACCGTACAAAACTGGTATCCCGGAAATAAAAAAGGAGAAGGGGGAATTTACAACTTTGTAACCAAACGTGGATTCTGCAAGGGTGAGGGCTCAAAAATTTCGTGGACACAGGTGGAAACCGGTTCGGCCATTACCTGGAAATACCCCAGTACCATTTTAAAAGGGGACAATTCCATTTCGGAATTTTACTCGGTAGCCGTAACCAACAACTATCAGCAGGCCGATACCGGCACAAAAATGATTCACCTGGGGAAAAACACCAAAAGTACCATCATATCCAAAGGTATTTCGGCCGGGAAAAGTCACAACAGCTACCGCGGATTGGTGCGCGTTGGAAAACGTGCCGAAAATGCCCGTAACTTCAGCCAGTGTGATTCACTGTTATTGGGTGATACGTGTGGCGCACACACCTTCCCCTACATCGATGTAAAAAACAACTCAGCCGTTGTGGAGCACGAGGCGACCACTTCTAAAATTAGTGAAGATCAGATTTTCTACTGCAACCAGCGAGGATTGGATACCGAGGCAGCCATTGGCTTAATTGTAAATGGGTACGCCAAAGAAGTACTCAACAAGTTGCCCATGGAATTTGCGGTAGAAGCCCAAAAACTGCTGGCCATTACCCTTGAAGGTAGCGTGGGATAAAAAATAGTAAGAGAGAAAAACAAGTATATTAACAAGGAGCATGACATACTCCGATTCGATTAAAACATATGTTAAAAATTAAGGATCTACATGCCAATATTGATGGCAAAGAAATATTAAAAGGCATCAACCTGGAGGTAAAACCAGGGGAAATACACGCCATTATGGGACCTAACGGAAGCGGTAAAAGTACCCTTGCCTCAGTTTTGGCAGGTAGCGAGGCTTTTGAGGTAACGCATGGCGAAATCGTTTTTAACGGACAGGACATGGAAGACATGGCCCCCGAAGAGCGTTCAAGAGAAGGGCTGTTTTTAAGCTTTCAGTATCCGGTAGAAATTCCCGGCGTAAGCATGGTAAACTTTATGCGTACTGCCGTTAACGAACACCGCAAACACCAAGGCAAAGAAGCCCTTTCTGCATCGGACTTTTTACGCTTAATGCGCGAAAAGAAAGAGCTGGTAGAACTGGACTCCCGCCTGGCGAACCGCTCAGTTAACGAAGGATTCTCTGGTGGTGAGAAAAAGAAAAACGAGATTTTCCAAATGGCAATGCTGGAGCCAAAATTATCCATTCTGGATGAAACCGATTCAGGCCTGGACATTGATGCCTTACGCATTGTGGCCAATGGAGTGAACAAGTTAAAATCTCCTGAAAACGCCACCATTGTAATTACCCACTACCAGCGCTTGCTCGACTATATTGTGCCTGATTATGTACACATTTTGTATAAAGGAAAAATTGTACGTACGGGAGGAAAAGAACTGGCCATGGAGCTGGAAGCAAAAGGTTACGACTGGATTAAAAAAGAAGTGGAGGCGTAAATTTGGATACGATAACACAAACATTGGAACAAGCATACCTTTCCCGTTACAACGATAACGCGGAACTGATCAATGCTTCGTGCGGAGCTACGATGAACAGCCACCGGGAAGCCGCACGTGAAAAATTTGAGGCCCTCGGAATTCCAACCAAAGCTTTGGAGGATTTCCTGTATACGGATATGCAACCTTTTTTTAATCACGATTACCACATCGATTTTAAAAGAACGCCTGAAAAAACCGATTTATACCAGGTATTTAAGTGCGATGTACCAAACTTAAATTCGCACCTGGTTTTTACGGTAAACGGCTGGTTTTACGAAAAAAACTTATTAAAACAGGGCTTGCCCGAAGGGGTGATAATCGAAAGTCTTGCAGAAGCTTCGAAAAACCATCCCGAGCTGTTTGAAAAGTATTACAACCAACAGGCAAAGGAATCGGAAGATGGAACTGTTCACCTGAACACATTGCTGGCACAGGATGGCTTGTTTATCTATGTCCCCAAAAATGTGGTGGTAGAGCAACCCATTCAAATCATTAATATCCTGAATTCGCAGGATGAGTTGATGTCCAACCAACGCGGGTTGTTTATAATAGAAGAAAATGCACAGGCCAAAGTGTTGGTGTGCGACCATACCGAAACGCATAACCATTACGTTTCCAATCACGTACGTGAAATATTTGCCGCCGAAAGTGCCGTATTTGATTATTACTTAATTGAGAACCAGCACAACCGGGTAAAACAAATTATATCCACTTTTATCGATCAGGAAGCGAAAAGCAATGTGTTAGGCAATATCATTACCCTGCACAATGGCGTTACCCGTAACAATTCCTATGTGAAATTGTCTGGTGAACATGCCGAGGCGCATTTGTACGGCATGGCGCTGACCGATAAAGATCAACACATCGATAACTTCTCATTTATTGACCATGCGGTTAAAAACTGCACCAGTACTGAATTGTTTAAATATGTGCTGGACGATAATTCGGTGGGGGCATTCCGCGGAAGAATACTCGTGCGCGAAGGTGCCACAAAAACCATGGCGTATCAAACCAACCGCAACATTTTGATGACCAACGACGCCAAAATGTATACCAAGCCACAGCTCGAAATTTACAACGACGATGTAAAATGTAGCCACGGCGCCACAACCGGTCAGATTGATGAAGATGCGTTGTTTTACTTAAGAGCACGCGGCATTAGCGAAAGTGAGGCACGCATACTGCTCATGTTCGCCTTCTGTGACGATGTGCTGGAAAACATTCGTCTGGAGTCGTTACGCGAGCGCATTAAAGAGCTGGTTGAAAAACGGTTCCGCGGTGAGCTATCCAAATGTGCCGGGTGCGCCATTTGTAACTAAAACGATCATAATTGTATAAATAACCTATCCCGGCTTACCTGTCGGGATTTGGTTTATATATTCCAATCCTATGCTTCAAAATGTGGATCAAATAAGGGCTGATTTTCCTATTCTTGCAGAAACGGTGCACGGAAAGCCACTGGTATATTTCGACAATGCCGCCACCACTCAAAAGCCCCGGCAGGTGGTGGAAAAACTCACCGAAGCATACTACAAATACAACAGCAACATACACCGTGGTGTGCACCATTTGAGCCAGGTAGCTACCGAGGCGCACGAAAATGCACGCAAAACAGTGCAGCAGTTTATTGGCGCAGCACACGATCACGAAATAGTTTTTACCCGTGGCACCACCGAAAGCATCAACCTGGTGGCCGCTACCTTTTGCGAAAAGTTTTGTACCGAAGGAGACGAAATCCTTATATCGGGCATGGAACATCACAGCAACATTGTGCCCTGGCAGCTTATGGCGGAGCGTAAAAACCTGAAGCTGAAAGTAATTCCGTTCTTTGATAATGGGGAACTCGACATGGAAGCTTACAAAGTCCTGCTGTCGGCAAAAACAAAGCTGGTCTCCATTGCACATGTGGCCAATTCCACCGGCATTGTAAACCCCATAAAAGAAATCATTCAGCTGGCACACGCACAAAACATTCCGGTGTTGGTGGATGCTGCCCAATCGGTTCCACACTTTAAGGTAAATGTTCAGGAGTTGGATTGCGATTTTCTGGTGTTTAGCGGGCATAAAATGTATGGCCCCACCGGCATTGGGGTACTTTATGGGAAGGAGGACCTGCTCAATGCCCTTCCACCTTACCAGGGCGGAGGCGAAATGATTGAGACCGTCACCTTCGAAAAAACCACTTACAATGCCCTCCCCTTTAAATTTGAGGCCGGAACTCCCGATTATGTGGCCTCTGTTGCGTTAGCAGAAGCCATCAGGTACATGCAGCACATTGGGTTGGATGCGATAAAGCAGCACGAAGATGAACTGCTGGCCTATGCCACTGAACAGCTCAAAACATTGGATGGTGTGAGAATATTCGGAGAAAGCATGCATAAAAGTGGGGTGCTTTCTTTTCTAATTCACGACATCCACCCCTTTGACTTAGGGACCTTACTTGACCAAATGGGCATTGCCATACGTACCGGCCACCATTGCGCTCAGCCGGTAATGGATCGGTTCGGGATACCCGGCACCATGCGGGCCTCGTTTGCCTTTTACAATACCAAAGCAGAAGTTGATTCGCTCATAAAGGCGCTTAAAAGAATTGTTGTTATGTTTGCATAAAATTGTAACCAACACACCCACAGCTACAAAACACAAATAAATGACGATTAACGAAATACAGGACGACATTATAGAAGAGTTCTCGGTTTTTGACGACTGGATGGATAAATACGCCTATTTGATTGATTTAGGCAACGGGCTACCTGTAGTAGACGACTCCATTAAGACCGAACAAAACCTGATAAAAGGATGCCAAAGCCGTGTTTGGATTGATGCCAGCTATAAAGATGGCATAGTCCATTTTGACGCCGACAGCGATGCTATAATTGTGAAAGGAATTGTGGCGCTGCTCATGAAAATTTACAACGACAAGGCTCCGCAGGAAATCATGAATTCGGACTTGTATTTCGCCGAAAAAATAGGGCTTTCGCAGCACCTTTCTCCCACGCGGTCAAACGGGCTACTGGCCATGATCAAACAAATAAAGCTGTATGGCATGGCATTTAATGCAAAATATGGAGGATAAAACATGAATTTAGAAGAAAAACTACAAAAGGAAACCAATATAGTTCAGGCCTTACGCAATGTATACGACCCTGAAATTCCGGTAAATATTTACGATCTGGGACTGATTTACGAAATTGATGTAAAGGACGACGGTCTGGTGGATGTAGTAATGACCCTTACCGCACCTGCCTGTCCGGCTGCCGATTTTATATTGGAAGAAGTGAACGAGAAGGTACAGGAAGTGGAGGGTATTACCGGGGTAAATGTGGATTTGGTATTTGATCCACCCTGGGATAAAGACATGATGAGCGAAGAGGCGAAACTGGAACTGGGAATGCTCTAATTCTTGTACTCTCAACATGCCACACACCGGTAAAAAAATCTATTTCGCTTCTGATGTGCACCTCGGGGCACCCTACATTAAAAACCCGCGCGAACATGAAAAACGTTTTGTTCGCTGGCTGGATTCCATTAAAAATGATGCAGCGGAAGTATACCTTTTAGGAGATATTTTTGATTTCTGGTGGGAATACAAACGCGTGGTACCACGTGGTTTTACGCGCACTCTGGGTAAAATTGCCGAGTTGACCGATGCCGGCATCCCGGTACATTTTTTTATTGGCAACCACGACATTTGGATTTGGGACTACCTCCCTGCCGAAACCGGGATAATTTTACACAAAGCCCCCTACCAAACTACCTTACAGGGGCAAACCTTTTACATGACCCATGGCGATGGCCTGGGCGATCCCAATAAACTTTTTCAATTCGTACGGTCGGCGTTTCACAGCCGGTTTATGCAGCGCATGTTTGCCACCTTTGTACACCCCAACTGGGCCATGTGGATTGGCTACAAATGGAGCGGCAACAGCCGCATGAAAGAATCAGATAAAAACCATGCCTATTTGGGCGAAAACAAGGAACACCTGGTGGTGTATACCAAGGAA
>JAUIMD010000636.1 GCA_030433225.1 Bacteroidia bacterium | reverse complement strand
CATACGAAGTTACTTCAATTTTGGTGGCCAGTTCCTGCGCACGCTGGGTGGTAATGTAAATCACCCCTCCGGATCCTTTTGAGCCGTATACCGAACCACCGTCCTTTTCTACCGTTATGGAGGCAATGTCCTTAACATCAATGTAGGATAGTGGATTAAACGTAGCATTTTCGAGGATGGAAGGTGCCAGGTGATCGTTATTAAAGATAACCCCATCCACCACAATCAGCGGTTGGTTGTTAGCAAACAACGAAGCATAGCCCCTTACAAAAATATCAGAGCCAATGCCGGGTGAACCGGAACGGGATTTTACCTGAATACCGGCCGCATTGTCAATGTCTTTTTCTGCTGAGGTTCCGGTATTGGTCCACTCCCCTTCGGTTTCCATCACCGAAATGGCTTTGGTGGAATAGCTTACATTTTCCTGCAGATAGCCCAGGTTGGCTTCTCTAAAAAATTTGCTAAAGCCCTCTTCAAACAAATAAATGTTGAGTTCACTGCGGCCTTTTATGCCCACTTGTTTTTCCTGGTATCCCACTTTAATTACTTCCAATGTTGCGGAAGCATCTTCCACCGGAATGGTAAATGAACCGTCTTCATCGGTAAAAACAGAAGTTTTGGCGCCAATGCGTACCGTTGCCGCCGCCACGGGCAGTTCGGTTTTAGCATCGTACACAAAACCCGACACGGTGGGTGCGGCATCCGCAGCGTTGTTCTGCTGTGCGGATGCAAGGATGCTTCCGGCGAGCAGCCCTAATACTAGTGTATGTTTTATTAGCTTATTTATGGTCAAATACATAAATTCCATGTTTTAGTTCTTTATTCCAGAATGGGTACCATTTTTAAATAATCCAGTGCAATGGGGGTATTGTTTCCACTCCCCTGTACCCGCAAACGGATACAGTTTTTTGAACGGAAGGTTCCCTGCTCACGTATATAATAGGAATCGAAATGATTCAAGGTATCGATGGTTAACGTGCCCAGCGATTGTTCAACAGGAATGTCGATCGGGCTGGGAATAATATTGGCGGAAATGTACGACGAATCAATTTCGAGTTCCCGCTCTAAAGTGAGGGTATCAGGGGCACCCCACATCATTTTTCGCAGGCTTTGGGTATAGCCTACAGTATCTTCAGGCATGCCATTACCATCGTATACCTCGTGCACCGCTACCCAGCTCATTTCGTAGGCCACAGTGTTTACATTGTCAATAATAAAGTCAATGTACCCGGGGTTCATCCGATGACCGCTTAAGTAAATATCGTAGCCCGAAGAAGCATACGGACGGGCACGGGTGAAGTCAAGCAAGTTGTTTGGCAACCAACGGAAAAAACGTTGGGTGAAAATGTTGATGCTATCCGGGTAGGGGTATTCCGCCTCAATCATGATAGGTTTAATGCGTTCTGCTGCACTTACATTCAAGCTACTAAGTACATGCACCACCCCATTACTGGCTTTATACGATTCAATTACCGCACTTTGCTGCACGTCAAAATCCACATCAAAAAGCGAGGTGAAGGTCTGGTTCAGGTCCTCCTGCTCGTATTCTCCCTCCACAACCACATCGCGTAACACATACCATAGGGTAAGGCTATCGGTTTCGTTGTTGGTAGGCTTTACGTAATATTTTTTGAAGCGTGCCTGTTCAGCATCCAGAACTCCGTCATTTAACAGGAAGTAGGTAAGTTGCTGGTTTTCGTCACTCAGGTCG
>JAUIMD010000635.1 GCA_030433225.1 Bacteroidia bacterium | reverse complement strand
TGGGGTAAACCGTGTTTTTATTCGTTCCACCAAAACCCCCGGCACCGTGCAGGTTAAGGTGGTGGCCGAAGACCTGAAAAACGGAACCTTAAAGTGGGAAACGCTGCCTGCCGATGTGCAGCCCTTGTCGAAGAAGTTACCGGCTCAGGGTTTGCCATCCAACCTGGAAAAAGGGCCAACACCCGCCACTCCTTCGTATACGATGCATCGTTTCGCCATACCGGTGCAGGAAACACGGGCTGGTACCAACGATAGCCTGGCGCATTTAAGTTACGATGATAATGAAATGACGCTTTGGAGCAACAACAATGTATTGCAAAAGGGCTGGGTGACCTACCGCCTTGAACGCGAGGCCATGGTAAATGAAGTTTGTATGAAGCTGAGCGGTTGGCGCACACGCAGTTATCCGATCACCATAAATGTGGATGGGAAAGTGGTTTACAAAGGTGCTACACCCCGTAGCCTGGGGTACGTTACCTGTAAGTTTGATCCTGTAAAAGGGCGTGAGGTAACGGTTCAGCTAACAGGAGCCACCGCCGTAAAGGATGCATTTAACCTTGTGGAAATAAGTGGTGAAAAAGATGAATCGACCCGCAAAGATTTGGAAGAGGAGCAGCCGGGTAGCCTTAATATTGTAGAAATTGAGTTTTATGAAGCGGCCTCAGAAATGGGTGCTGAAAACTAAACACCGTCTATTTCCAGTGCTCCGGCGATATCCAGTACACTTCCACGTTCCATTTTTCGTCCCCGAAATGCCGGGATGAATCAGCAAGGGCCGACAAGTCAATGCCATCGTTGCTAAAGGCACGGTTCGACGCGTTTTCCCGGGCATCTTCAATTATTACCCGGGGGTGTTGTGCTAAAATGTTGGTGTCGTTAAAATAACCCGCCCATACCGGCATGGATAAGGATTGACATTCCCAAACGAGTGAAGTGGCCCGGGCGCCCAGCACCAACTCATTTTTCAGCGGGTATTGCGCCAGGTACCTATTTGCGTTCCTGATTTCAAAGGTGCGGCGGTGCATGGATTGAGCATAATGCAAACCGTTGAGGCCAAGCAGCACCAGGGTAAGTGCGACAAGCGCATACTTTATGGTTGGGGGGATGGATTTGCGTTCCACCCAAAAATCAGAAAGAACAAGGGCCATGCATACCCCCATGGCAAAAAACAAGCTTACGTAATACCGTGTAGGGTGGTAGGTCATCAGCATTTTGTGCGACTCGAGTACAATCCAAACGGTACATCCTACAAACAGAAATGCACTCTGCCCGCTTTTCCTATGAAGAAAGCGAAATACCCCTAGCCCCCAAAGTACCAGAAATGCCAGAAAAAACACGGCCAGTTCCCGGGTGAGAAACAGGTGGAGTACCAGGCCGGCAACCTGCCGCGGAATGGCTCCCGGGGCAACAAACCGACCATCCGTTTGATCCCGCATAACAAATTCAAAAAACTCGTGGTGAGGCAGGTACCAAAACCACAGGTACACAGCTAGAATCGCAGATAAATACAACCCGGAAAATAAGGCTTGTTTCAGGTATTTTTTACGCTGGGTTTTATCCCACACGGAAAGCAACAGAAATAGGCCGGGTAGAAGGGGAAGCACGTATAAAAACTGGATTTTCACCAGGTATGAAAGTGAAACCAACACGGAGGAAAGCAGTAGCCTGGAATGCTGCAAACCGGTTTTTTCAGGGCTGTTTACAATGGCAATG
>JAUIMD010000634.1 GCA_030433225.1 Bacteroidia bacterium | reverse complement strand
ATTGTTTAGCCAAAGATAAATGTGGCATTCCAACCACCGGGGCAAAGCCTCAGTTTACCCTTATTACCGATTCAAACAGTTGTTGTTCCGGTTCCGATTGTTGTTAATTAATATGCATAAAACAGTATAAATCATGGTATTTACCAAAATTGAAAAGCTTATTCAAACCCTGCCGGCACACGTTATTTCTAACGAGCGAAAAGCAGTTTTACAACCCCTGGTTGATTTTATTCAAGGCAAAGTTTCCGACAAAAAAGAGGTACGCCTGAATTTCATTTGTACGCACAATTCACGCCGAAGCCACCTTTCGCAAGTTTGGGCGCAGGCGCTGGCACATTATTTTAATATTCCACAGGTGTTTACCTATTCGGGTGGAACCGAAGCAACAGCATTGTTTCCGATGGCGGCCAAAACCCTTGAAAATTCAGGGTTCCAAATCGTACCCTTATCAAGCGAAAAAAATCCGGTGTATAGCATCAAGTATGCGGAAGACCAACATCCCGTTATTGGTTTTTCAAAAACTTACGATGCGGCTTTTAACCCTCAAAAGGAGTTTGCTGCCATTATGACCTGCAGCAGTGCAGATGCCGGTTGCCCGTTTATTCCCGGTGCCGAAAAGCGCATTCCCATCACATTTGAAGACCCAAAGGCTTTTGACAATACGCCACAGCAAGCCGAAAAATATTACGAAAGAAGTGTGCAAATTGCCGGCGAACTATTTTATGTATTTAGTCAAATACGCTAGACCTGCCCGGTTGTAAGGTTTTAGCAGCACGGGTTAAACGCCCGTTACCTGACGATTTGTGTAGATGCCCGTTGTTTATTGGTGGAAGGATTGTATTTTTAAGCAATGTTTCCACCCCTAATTAAACTCGCCATGCTAACAAATCGTCAGTTTCGTTTCATTCCCTTATTCGGTGTATTTTTATTCATTACGTTGGCATGCCAGGCACAACGGATTAACGTTACTATAAACGAACAGGGCGCGTTGTTTACCGAAAACGGCGATTCGGTGTTGCTTTACCAGGCCCGGGTTAACGATTTGCACGGGGCGTTTCCCCGCAGCAACTACATACACCCCTTATATAATTTAAACGGGAAAGTGATAACCGAAGACTTTCCGGAGGACCATCCACACCACAGGGGTATTTTTTGGGCATGGCACCAGGTTTTGCTGAACGATAGTAGCATTGGGGACGGATGGGATGCACAGGACCTGGAGTGGGACGTTATAAACATAGTGCCAGTTGAACAAAAAGGCGGAGCTCAGTCCATTGATGCGCAGGTAAAGTGGAAATCGACGAAGTACACCAATGCGGCCGGGCAGAAAATTCCGTTTATTGCTGAACATACCCGCATAACGGTGTTTCCGGCAAGCCCTTCGTATCGTGTGGTGGATATTTCCATACAATTGACTGCGCTGGTGTCCCAAATTAAATTAGGCGGTAGTACAGACGCAAAAGGCTATGGCGGTTTTTCAGCGCGAATAAAGCTTGAGGATGCGGTGACATTTACCGGTGCCGGTGGGCAGGTAGCAGCGCAAAATCTTCCTTTACACAGTCCCGGATGGATGGATATTTCTCAACCCGAGAAGGGTATGCCAGAGTACGTGAATGGCTTTACCATTGTTGCACATCCTGATAACCCCGGGTATCCGAACCCCTGGATTCTGCGTAATAAAAGAAGCATGCAAAATGCCGTTTATCCTTACCCGGGATCCA
>JAUIMD010000633.1 GCA_030433225.1 Bacteroidia bacterium | reverse complement strand
CCATCCATGCCGAAATATAATTTCCTGTGCTCAGGTCGTTCGCATTTCCTGAGCCGATAATATCCATAGAACCGTTGGAATTAAAATTGTTTACATCAGATTTCCAGCGTATTATTCCAACATTCAGGATACTGCCCGAAACCTGCAAAGCATCGTTGGCCTGGTACACAAACCCCAGGTCCATTCCTACCCCCACATTCTTCCCGTTCATGAGGTATTGCATGGGGCTAACATCGTCTTTCAGCTCCACACTATTTACAATACCGGCTGTGTCGGTGATTACATTAATCGGCAGCGAGCTGTTTATGCGGGCATCCAGGTTTAAGGTGGATTCATACGATTTTCCGTCGGTAAAAAAGGTGCCTTGTACCTTCTGGGTATTTACATTACTTTTCCCAAACAAAAGGCTCACCCGTCCCCCAATTCTCAGGTTGTCCGATACCTGATCCGAAATACCCAAAGCGTACTCTCTCCAGTGCATTTCGCTCAGGTTATACCCGGATAAACTCACTTGCTGATCAAGGTAATCTGTGTTGCCATTCCAGGCGAGCAAGGTGGGCTCCTTTGGCACCATTGTAAAGGTGTTGAATTTTTCGGTGACGCTAAAAGTGTAGTAGGTGTTGTTTCTGCGGTACCCGGCAGAAAACAGGGTGAAGTGCGCTTCGCTGGCCATCACATCAAGGCCATTTAGTTTGGCCACTACATTGTCAACATCCAACGCCAGCGAATCGCCGTTAATGGTGGTAAGTGCATCGTTTATGGACACAGCCGTGTTGTAAAAATTAAAATGCGTGGACCCCACTACCGGTATGGCAAAATACCACTTACACTGGATAGGAACGGCAGGGTTCACCACGTTTGCCTGCGGAGCATCGTGCATAAAAAAGAGCGTATTGTTTTGCTGAGCCCAGAGGTTTCCGCACAAGAGCACTCCACAAATAAGAAGTATGTTGGTCCAAAAGTTCCTCATGCTACTTGTTCACTTTTTCAATGGATGCCTGCAACCCCATTTCCACACGCGCAAAATAATCGTTCAAAAACTCATCCGGCGAAAAATTGGGATCCAGGTTGGTAAGTTCAACCCGGGTCATTATCTTTTTAATGTTCTCCAGCATGTCCACCTCTTCTCCTTCCATGTAGGTTTCCTGGTTAAAAACGGTTGCCTGAATCAGGCTGCCATCCGTTGCGATGGAAGCTTTACCCACCTGAACCGGCCCTTCTTTAAACAGGGAATCAACCACACCCGAAAAGTTCATAAAATAGGTTTGCACCCGTAAGTCGGCTGGAAATCCGTTTTCTACATACGAACGAAACATCAGGTAATGAATGGTTTCGGTGTAAATAAACAGTTCTGCAAAGTCAAAATCGATGGTGTCAGAAACTACAATGGAAGCAGGCAATGCTCCTGCTGCAGGCAGTTCATCGGGGGGTATGTTACCGGCATCATAATACGATTTGCCCAGAGGTACTGATAAATTGGGGCTCCACACCAGGCGGGTGCTCAGTTTGGTATAATCATTTTCAATGCACGATGCGGCACCTAAAAAGGCCAGCAAACATGCCATATATGTTACAAATCTTCCCATGTTTTGCATCATTTCTTTTACAACGCATTTGTAAACGGTTTTGGTATACAAAGTGTTTGAATGCAAGCAAGGATGTAAGTTAACTTATTTCCCCAAATCCTGATGCATAAACCTATAGTTTTATTTGGGAAGGATATTAAAACTCTTC
>JAUIMD010000051.1 GCA_030433225.1 Bacteroidia bacterium | reverse complement strand
ACCTGTGTAGTTTCCCTTATGCTTTGCTGACGTTTTGTGGACGATAAAATGAAGAAATGGAATGGAATTTGGGTAAAAATGGGGAGGAATGTTGAAATTATGTTTGAACTGGAAATAAAAAAGAGAGCTAGATTTTCACCTAACTCTCTCATTTTCAAATGTCGGGATGAGAAGATTCGAACTTCCGACCCCACGCCCCCCAGACGTGTACTCTAACCGGACTGAGCTACATCCCGAAATTTCGGGTGCAAATATAGTATTAATTGTTACAATGCCATAGTTCGAAACAGAATAATTCTGACAAAAATTAACATATTTCCTGGTTTACATTCATTTAGATTTCTTTAGGCTAAGTTAATGCTTAAATGGCCTAAATTGCACTGACAATGAAGCCGTTAAAGTTTGTTAACGGACAAATCTACATATACGTCAATATTTATATTTGCTCTTATGAAAAGAATTTACATCTGGATACTTACCTCAATTATGGCCCTTTTATTTGCTGCTTTAATTGCGGTTCAAATTTCAGTTATTAACCGTTCTGCTCATGAGAGAAGCGACCAATTTACCCAAACCGTTCGGTATGCACTAACCGAAGTTGTAAATGCATTGGAAGAACATGAAATACGTAAGTACATTGACCGTGAAGCCAATGTGACCTATCACAAATCCCAACAGGAGATAAACCTTGCCGGTACTACGCCTGGATTTGAACAGGAGATTTTCGTTTCCATTAGCGGAACCTTTTCGGACCAGGGCAGCCAATTGCAAGATAACCTGGCCAACCAAACCACATTTGATAACGTAAAAGCCAAACCCAGTTCCTGCTTTCCACCAACCAAAGACATTTCCAATACCTATTACAACATCCAGCAAAAAATGCACCTGAAAAGGCAGTTAAAGGGAATGAGCATACGTGAAATGCTGGTGAAAATGGACATGGAACTGGCTGCACTTCCCATTGAGGAACGACTGGACACTGCGCTTTTGCACTTTTTAATAGAAAAAGAATTTAACGAGGCCGGCATTGATGCCCCATTTTATTATTCGGTGGTAAATGGCAAAAACCAGGTTATCTGCCTCAGTAAAAATCATACTATAGAAGACGAATCGGCGCTATACAAAAAAGTACTTTTCCCACGTGATGGAAAATATTACAACAAAGACGCCAATTTTGTATGCGTATATTTTCCCACCAAAAAGCAGGTTATTTTTAAGTCGATGAAAATGGCCATACCGTCATTTTTACTTACCTTTATGTTAGTTATCACATTTATTTGTACTATATATGTGGTATTCAGACAAAAGCGTTTGTCTGAAATTAAGAACGATTTCATTAACAACATGACCCACGAATTGAAAACTCCCATTTCAACCATATCGCTGGCATCGCAAATGTTGAACGATGGTGGAGTTTCCAAAACCCCGCAAACCTTATCGCACATTTCGGGCGTAATTGTTGATGAAACCAAACGATTAAGTTTTCAGGTAGAAAAGGTATTACAGATGGCCATTTTCGACAGAGATAGCAGCCGAATGAAAATGGAACCGCTGGATATAAATGAGCTGTTGGATTCTGCAGTTTCCAACTTCTCCATAAAGGTGAGTAATAATGGAGGAAGTTTATCCACGGACCTTACAGCCACCGAAACCCTGGTTAAGGCAGACAAACTGCACCTTTCCAATGTAGTTTACAACCTGCTGGACAATGCCTTAAAATACAAAAGGGAAGCTCCTCACATTAAAATCAGAACCTGGAACGATAAACAAAAGATTTTTATTGCTGTTATGGATAATGGTATTGGCATTAGCAAGGAAAACCTGAAAAGAATTTTTGATAAATTTTATCGCGTTCCAACAGGAAATTTACACAATGTGAAAGGGTTTGGCCTGGGACTTGCATATGTTAAAACTATAGTTGAAAACCATAAGGGAACAATAAAAGCAGAAAGCGAACTAAACATAGGTACAACATTCACCATTTGTTTACCCCTAAATTGATACAGAATGGAAGAAAAAGTGAAAATTTTATTAGCCGAAGATGACGAAAATCTGGGCATGCTGTTACGAGAATATTTAATGGCCAAAGGTTTTGACACCGACCTTGTACCTGACGGCGCGGCTGCACAGGAAGAGTTTAATAAAAACAAATACGACCTGTGCATTTTTGATGTAATGATGCCAAAAAAAGACGGGTTTACGTTAGCCAAAGAAATCCGATTGGTGAATACCGAAATTCCAATAATATTCCTGACTGCAAAATCATTGAAAGAAGATATTCTGGAAGGATTTAAATTAGGGGCCGACGATTATTTGACCAAACCGTTTAGTATGGAAGAATTGCTTTTCAGAATTGAAGCTATTCTGCGACGTACTTCAGGTACAAAAACCAAGGAACAGTTGACGTACACCTTGGGGAAATATACGTTTGACACACAAAAACAAACCCTGGCTGACAGTGACAAAACAGTAAAATTAACTACCAAAGAATCGGAACTGTTAAAGTTACTTTGTGCCCACCAAAACGATGTGCTGGAACGTAACTATGCCTTAAAGAAAATTTGGATTGATGACAATTACTTTAATGCCAGAAGTATGGACGTGTACATCACCAAGTTAAGAAAGCACTTAAAAGAGGAATCGAATGTAGAAATTATAAACATTCATGGAAAAGGGTATAAACTGATCGTTTGATGCCTTCCTGAAAAACATAGGAAAAAGAGTCGCTTTATGCGGCTCTTTTTTTTTGATGCATAGCTACACCCCATGGCTGCAAACAACCACTTAACTTACACTATGAATGCACGTCACAAACCTATTTTAGCAAACACTTATCCCCTGTATATAAAAAGAAAGCATACACAACCCCTTTACTTATTTAACAATTGAAAGGTGGATTATATACTTTATTCTTAATGCATTAACAATTATTTTACTTATTTTTGACCTGTAGTGTAACAAACAAATTGTGATTCCGTACAAAACATGGCGGTACTTTCTTTGCAAATAATAAGCCTGTGTGCATCCGTGCTCACCTCTTTTACAAATTGGATTTGTATGGAGCAAGGCGCAATTGCCTATATAGGAAGTTATGTTGCTCAACCTTTACGCACACCGCAGCTGGCAAACGTTAATCTGCTCTCCATTGTGAGCGGTGCAAACCTCACTATTGATCTCCTCCTGTTGGTTTTCTCCATCAGTGTTTTGGTTGTTTCAATCCTGCTGTTTTTGGCTGCCCGTTCCCGCGAAAAACGTGTTAAAGGCAGCAAAATGGAGAACAAAATGGAGCAGGATACGTCGCTTGAATATGTGGTAAATGAAAAGGAAGCGCAACTACAAAAAATAAAAAAATACTACGAAAGCATTACGGAAATGCTTGCACATGATCTCAAGAATCCGTTGAATATTATTCTGCACCAGCTGGATCATATGGAAAACAACAAAACCAAACAAACCATAGAAAACGCAGGAAACCTGATGATGAATATGCTGCAGAATGTATTGGATGTTCAAAAATTCAGCGGTTCTCAACTTCCATTAAACAAAGAAAGAGTGAATGTGGCCGAATTGCTTAAGGGCGTTCTTTCCGGAGCCGAACTTATGGCCCAAAAGAAGAACATCATCCTTCAATACCACTCTGAATTTACCTACTGGGCGCAATGCGATAAAAGCATACTGCACCGGCTACTGACCAACCTGCTTATTAACGGCATAAAATACGCCCAAAACAATGCAAGCATCCACATTTATTCAAAAGAAATGGATGGAAAGCTCCGCATTGCGGTAGCCACACAGATGGATGAGGAAAGTAAACAAAACGTTCAAGCCTACCTCACTACGCAGGATTATGAAATAACAGAATCCAAAAGCTCATCGTACCTGCGTGTGTTGTTTTTTAAATTGGCCATAGAGTCGCACGGAGAATTGTATGGCCTGACTGAAAAGGATGCAACTACAACAGAGCTTTGGTTTACGCTGCCCCTGGTAAAACAGGAGGAAGTCATTGCCCGGTTTCGTATCCACTCAAAATTTGAAACCATTCACCTGCACAACGACCATAAACAAATACTGGAACCTTACATTGAAAAAATCAGGCAACACAGCATATACGAATTGTCGAAAATAAAGGCATTTATTAATGAAATGCCTGACCTTGACAAGGAGGTAGAAGCGTGGAAGCATGCACTGCATGAGTCTTTATCCAGCATGAATGAACAACGCTTTACGCATTTGCTGGATAGTGTTACCAAAAGCATAGAGCAACATGAAAAGTAAAATCCTGATTATAGATGACGAGCCGGATAACCTGGAATACATGGCCAGGGTGCTGGAAAAAATGAATGCGGATTGCGACATCTATCAATCGAACGACGGATTGATGGGGTTTGAGGTGATAAAAAAAGAACTCCCCGACCTTGTAATTACCGACTGGCAAATGCCCAATACAGGGATTGACCTGATTAAAAAAATGCGACAGGAATCCGTGTACAAAAACATACCGGTTATTGTTTATTCCGGATTTGTTGCTTCAACCGAGAACCTTGAAATTGCGCTGGAAGCCGGTGCTTCGGACTATGTAAATAAGCCGATTCGCCCTATGGAACTAATAGCCCGCTCCCATGTTTTGCTTGCGCTTTATGGCGATAAAAACGAACAGGTTTATTCTGGCTCCAAAAAAATAGTATTTAACCTTTTGAAAAGTGAACTGGCTTCGGTATATGACAAATTAAAATTGGTTATCCCTCAAATATCTGGCAAAAACACTGAATTTGAGCCATTAAAGGAAGAGTTAAACCAGGCCATTAAAGAAACCATTGAAGCCCCTGAATCCTTATTAATTCCTATTCAGCGATTCTTATTGACCAACTCGGCTTTTGAAGTGCCACCACAAAAGAACATTGTTTTACACCAAACTTTAGCAGGCATAACTGCAAAACTAAACGGGATCATCACCAAAAAAGATCTGAGTGTGGAAAACAAATTTTCGAATGCCCGGCAAATCTGGATGAGCGAAGACATATTGCATTTCACCTTGTGGTACCTTATTAAGGAATGCTTATTGGCGGTGATGGAACATTCAAAGATTGTTTTAAAAGAGGGAAATTCGAAGTCGAAAAACAAAACCACCTTATGCATTTGTATGAGTCACCGTTCTTTTCCTAAAGACATTATGGCAAAAATAGAAACCAACTGGAAGTTTGTAGGTTTGCCCGAGCATCAGGAGTCAAGGGGCTGCGTTGGAATGCTGAATAATCTTAAAAGTTTACTGTACCAAAACCAGGGCGATATCGAGTTTTCGTCGTCGCGATGGAAAGGGGTACGCTTACTTGTTCATCTTCCTGTAAAATAAACCTTCGCACTACATTACCTGTACCATCTCCTTTACCAGCGCCGTTAATTTAGGTTCAGCCTGAGCCGCTATGTGCTGCACTTCTTCATGGCTTACTTCCTTAATTTCACCCGGCACACCACTATCAGTAATTACCGATAAGCCAAACACATCCATTTGCATGTGCCGGGCCACAATTACCTCAGGTACTGTTGACATGCCCACAACATCGGCACCCAAATGCCGAAACATCAAGTATTCAGCCGGCGTTTCGAAGGTAGGGCCGGATACGCCCACATACACCCCTTTTTTTAAGGATATGTTTAGTTGGTTTGCAAGCTTAAATGCCTGTTGAATAAATTGCTGTTTATAGGGCTCACTCATATCAGGGAAACGTGGCCCATAGGCGGAAAGGTTCGTTCCACGCAGTGGATGCTCCGGGAAAAAGTTGATATGGTCCGTTAACACCATAATGTCGCCTACCTTAAATTCAGGATTTAACCCACCGCTTGCATTGGAAACAATCAGCTTACGAATGCCCAATTCATAAAACACACGTACAGGAAAGGTAACTTCCTGCATGGAATAGCCCTCGTAATAATGGAATCTGCCCTGCAGCGCCAGTACTTTGCGTTTCCCTAAACTGCCATAAACCAGCTTGCCGTGATGCCCTTCCACAGTAGAAACCGGAAAATTCGGAATTTCAGTATAGGAAATTTCTACCTGCACATCGATTTCATTTACCAGCGATGCCAAACCGGTGCCCAGAATTATAGCAATGTCCGCCTCTCCGGTACGTTCTTTGATAAATGCTGCGGTTTCTTTATATGTTTCGTACATAATTTTCTATCGTTTTTATAAGTTGTTTTTCGGCACGGTTTAAAAAATCCACCTGCACGGGTATGTAATAGCAATAGCGGGCAAGCTGCTCTTTTAACGTATGCAGGTTTACAAACCGCGTTGCATCCTTTTCTGTAGTAATAACGTACTTGTATTCAGCCGAAATTTTTTGAAACGTCCGGTAAATCTTAAGTTCGTCAGCCGAACTGAACGTATGGTGATCCGGAAAGCGCAAAATGGTTATACTGCCACTCAGTGCCGCAATATATTGCTCGAAAGCGGTAGGACTGGCAATGCCGGTAACTACAAGTACATGCGACTTTTTTAAACAGTCGACATCCAGTACAGTTGTTAATTCGTTAAAAACCGGAGCCGGAGACAGGTATTTCACATGTGAAAAATACAGCTTATCGGAATGCGTTTTGCGGTATTTTTTTTGAAAAGCAGAAATTTCGAAAGGGGTAATTCCTTCACATTTGGTAACGATTACCAGGTCAGCACGTTTTTTCCCGGCTTTAAACTCCCGCAAATTGCCGGCGGGTAAAACCAGATCGCGATGGATAGGCCGGTTGAAATTATCGAGCAGAATTTGCAACCCCGGCTTTACCTTTCTGTGCTGAAATGCATCATCCAGTACAATCACCTCCGGTGCATGCTTTTGCTGTAACAGTTGGCGAATTCCGTGTACGCGATCCTCATCTACCGCTACTTGTATGGATGGGTACTTTTGCTTGATCTGTAAAGGTTCATCGCCCACATTCTCTGCAACATCCGCGACATTCACCCACCTAAAGCCTTTTGTTTTTCGTCCGTACCCTCTACTTAACACCGCCAATGAACAGTTTGGAGATAAAACCCGGATGATCCACTCGACATGGGGTGTTTTTCCGGTTCCACCTACCGATAAATTGCCAACACCAATCACAGGAACATCGAATGCATATGACTTAAAAAAACCACTCTTATACAAGCCATTTCGTATAGCCATAACTCCACCATACACGAAAGAAAGTGGAAAAAGCAGTTTACGAACCAAATGAAGAATGCGCATGCGAAGGTTTTAAGTAGTGCAAAAGACCGGTTAGTTTATCTCCAAATCAAAGGGCATTCTTGCCTGCACCCCTTCCTGTTGTTTAAGCAGGCGTAGTTTTTTGTACACCTCCCATTCGTCGCCAAAACGTAAGCGAAGCAAGGCATTTCCAGCTTCCATTTGCAGGTCTTCCATCAGCCGTTCCATAAAGGTTTTTAGATGGGGAAGCTCCTGCAGCCGGTATTCTTCCAGGTTTGCCATTTCTGCAGCGGTTTCAATGGCTTCGTGCAGTCCGCCAAATCCATCCACCAAGCCCACGCGTTTGGCGTCAATACCCGTCCAAACGCGGCCCTGCCCTATGCTGTCTATTCCCTCATAATCCATGCCTCTTCCGTCGGCACAACGAGTAACAAAGGTATCGTACCCCCGCTCGATATAGGCCTGCAACATGGCTTTTTCAGCCGGCTGCATGCTTCGGGTACCTGACATAATATCGGCGAGTTCATGAGTTTTTACCCGGTCGAAGGTAACCCCCAGTTTTTCAAAGGTTTTACCAAAGGTCATAAACGAACCGTAAATGCCAATGGACCCGGTAATGGTGGCTTTACCGGCCAAAATAGTATCGGCCACGCATGCAATGTAATACCCTCCTGAGGCAGCCACATCGCCCATGGAAACCACCACTGGGACTTTTTCACCCAGCAGCTTCATTTCGCGCCAGATTTGCTCGCTGCCGTAGGCGCTACCGCCAGGACTATTTACCCGAAATACCACGGCCTTCACATTTTTATCTTTACGTACTTTGCGGATTGTTTCCGCCAGTTCCCCGGAAACAATTCCATCTGTATCGCCCACATCGATACCCCCGCTGCCATAAATAACCACCACTTTATCGCGCGAGCTGATGCGTTTATTTTTGGCAGACTCGGCATGTTTATATTCCGAAATTTCCACCACATCTACCTCACTGTTTTTCCCCTTGCCTTGTTGTGCCAGCAAAAGCGCTTCCATTTGGTCGGTATATTTTAACCCATCCACCAGATTGTACTGTAGGTTCAAGGCCTGCTCTTTAAACAGCATGGCCTCACTGGCATAGGCATTCAATTGATCTTTTGATATGCCCCTTGATGCTGAAACTTTATCCAAAAACACTTCCCAAATACCCTGCAGCAAAACACTTAGCTGTTGCTTGTTTTCTTCGCTGTTATTTTCCCTGAAAAATGGTTCAACGGCCGACTTGTATTTGCCGTGTTTAATAATATTCACTTCCACATCCATTTTCTCAAGTGCATTTTTGAAGAAAATTTGCTCGGAAGATAACCCGCGTAAATCCACCCCTCCCATGGGGTTCATAAAAACCGAATCGGCTACACTGGCAATGTAATAGCCTTTTTGTGAATAATATGCACCATAGGCATATATGTATTTTCCTGTGGATTTAAAGCGCTCAAGGGCATTGCGAATTTCGTCGCAGGTTGCAAAGCCGGCACTAAAAGCCCCCGACTGTAGATAGATTCCGTCAATATTAGGGTCGTCCGCCGCTTTATCTACCATAGTAATCAGTTCGGTCATGCCTTGTATCAAAATTCGGTTGTCCGCGAAAAGTGGAAGTTCACGAAACGGATCTTCTTTTTTACGCTCCACAATTTCTCCGGACAAGGTTACTTTTAAAACCGTGTGGGGATTTACGGTTACCTGTTTTTGAGAACTCATGGCCAGGCTAAACAGAAAGGCTATGCCCAAAAAAACAAACAACACCATTAAAATAATGTATCCCGTAATGGATGCAAAAACGTACTTAAAAAAGTCTTTCATTGCTTAATCTTCTTTTTTATAAGGCTTTATGTATAATTTGTAAGGTTGACTCCCTGCTAAAAACTTACACAGCTACCGGGTAACTGCACTAAAATTGACGTTACTAAGATATGGAAATTACAAGCCGAAACAAGCATAAAAACACCCTGAACAGAGCATTGCATGCCCATTTTCTTTTTTTGCACACTTCGGTGCAATTTGTGCAATATATTACCTAATTTTATTAATTTCGCACCAGTAAACTTTAATGACTCAGGATAACAATACCCAGATGC
>JAUIMD010000632.1 GCA_030433225.1 Bacteroidia bacterium | reverse complement strand
AGATTTTATCGTTTACCCGAAAGACAAGGCAAATGGCAAAAGCATGCTATTTTTGCAGAATCAGTTAAATCGTTAGTTCTAACCTTTAAAAGCGTTTTCGTGGAAGTACTTAGCATCAAGGAGAAGTCACTCAAAATCAATATCAATTCCAATTATTTTGGTACCATAGCCGAAATTGGGGGAGGGCAGGAGACGGCTCGTAACCTTTTTCAGGCGGGTGGAGCATCCAACTCTATCGCCAAATCCATTTCTGCGTACGACAAACGCTACAGCGATCACTTTTACAACCAGGGCGAAAAAGCACGGTATGTGGATAAAAACCGCCTGGTGCAAATGCTGCAATGCGAGTACGACGAGCTGGTAAAAGTGATTCAATCCACCTCGGGAAACAAACGCTTTTATGCCTTTGCCAATACGGTGGAAACGCTCAACTTTCATAAAACCAACCAGGGACATGGGTGGGCCGGCATTGCCTTTGAAGGCAGTAACCGGGAAAAACCCAACATGATTTACCTGCACATGAAACTGAAAGAAAACGACGCCACCCTGCAGCAGTATACCATTGGTGCTGTGGGCATTAATTTAATTTATGGCGCCTTTTACAACAGTCGCGACCCCAAGGTGCTGATTCAATCCATACTGGATAACCTGACCGTTGACCGCCTGGATTTGGATTACATTCATGTGGAAGGACCCGATTTTGAAGGCGTGGACAATCGCCTGCTGAACCTTTACCTGGTTTCTACCGGAATGACGGCCGCCATAATGTTTGATAAGCAAGGGCAGGTGCAACAGCCCAGCGATATGCTGTACAAGAAAAACGTGCTGGCCATTCGTGGATTTTTCCGCCCCATAAATATGCTGGGAATGGAAATTGTAAAGGACAGCCTCGAAAAATTCAGTCGCGACCAGCGTTATACCGAAGAAAATACCATATCGTTTTGCGAAATTGCCCTAAACAACCTGATGCAGGATAAGGTGCTGGATGAAAATGACTTTTTAAACCGGGTAGATATTCTCGTGGCCATGGGGCAGTGCGTAATGGTTTCTAAATTTATCCGCTTCTTTTCATTAACCGAGTACTTTACGCAGTTTAAAATGGATCGCCTGCGCCTGGTAATGGGTACGCCTACCTTTTTAAAAGTGCTGGATAAAAAATATTACGACGATTTGCGGGGTGGATTGCTGGAGGCCATGGGACGGATGTTTTCAGAAAACATGAAAATTTACATTTACCCAACCGTTGATCACATTACCGGTAAGGTAATTTTCCCGCACGATTTGCCTTTGCCCGAAGATGTGCATTACCTGCTTAAATACCTCGAAATGAACCGGCGCATTGTAAAACTTACCAATGCAAAAACCGAATACCAATACATAACTACCGAAAAAGTAAACGAGCTGATGGAAACCGCTTCTCCCGAATTGTCCAAAGTGATTCCGGCTAAAGTGGAAGAAATGATAAAGGAAAAACAATTGTTCGGCTACGGCAGCCAGGCAGCCGAATAGGGGGCTTAGTAGAGAAGGTCTCCTGCTCCCTGACGGGTAATTTCTTCGCTTCCCGAGGTACAGTCCACAATGGTAGAAGCCACGTTTTGTCCGTACCCACCGTTCACCATTAAATCTACGGCATGGCCAAAACGCTCGTAAATCAGTTCTGGGTCGGTGGTATATTCAATAATCTCATCTTCATCTTTTATGGATGCCGTGGCAATGGGGCTGCCTAACATTTCGGCAATGGCACGT
>JAUIMD010000631.1 GCA_030433225.1 Bacteroidia bacterium | reverse complement strand
TGGAACAGGACCTGTGGAATTTAAAACTGGGCTTTAACGTGCAGTTGGTGGCCGAGCAAAACGAAGAAATAAAGTTTGTTCCCGCCCCCGACATCCACTTTAACCTGGAATTAATTGAAGATTTTCTACAGTTCTATGCGGATGTTACCGGCAAATACACCGTGTACAGCTACAGCGAATTAGGTGAGTTAAACCCGTTTATGGCACCCAACGTAATGGCTGCCCCCGTACAAACCCCTATCGATTTTACCATTGGCCTGCGCAGTACCATTCCGGCTGGTTTCGAAGTAAACGTTTCTACCGGTTTTGGATCGGTTAACGACCAATACTTTTTTGTAAACGAAACATTCAAAGACCTTGATAACAACACCTTGCACAATGCCAATACGTTTGAAACGGTAACCGATAACGGCACCTATTTTACGGTTAACGGCGATGTGGTGTACCACGGAACGGATAAACTGAATTTTGGTGCCTCGGTGGCTTACATCAATTACACCCTCGAAAATCAAAAATACGCATGGCATGTTTCGCCCCTCACCATGAGCGTTTACGGAGGCTATAAGGTAACCGATAAAATTTCAACCCGCCTGCTGTACGAGTACCGCTCATCGGCCAAGGCGCGCAATGCCGATGGAAGCTCAAAGGCCCTAAAAGCAATAAACGATGTAAGTGTGGAAGGAACCTATGCCGTTAATGAGCGTTTATCGGGTTTTTTACGCATTCACAACTTGTTGGCACAAAAATATTACGTGTGGAACGGGTACCCCTCGCAGGGATTTAATGCACTTATAGGGGCTACTTTCCGGTTTTAAGCGGGCTATATTTGCTTAATTATTTTTTCAGGCTCCTGGATGGAGTCGATGTTGATGAGAGAAAACAAGGCATCGGTAATGGCCGTAAGGGTATTGTAAACGACAGAACCTTCGCGCACCTCATCGGGTATAATCCCCAGGTTTACTTCCAGCAGGTTTACAAAAAATACAAGCACACTTAAAATAAGGGCTATTTTCAGCAACCCAAAAATACCGCCCAGCGATTTGTTTATAAAATCCATGGCCACCATATCCACCATTTTATCAATAAATTTGGCCACAAAATGCACCGCCATTACAATGACGGCAAACGTGAGTATCAGGGCCACAATATTCAGGGCTTCAAAGTTCCACCCCAGGTGTTCGCTTAGCCAGGCACTGGTAAATCCCGAAAATTTTACGGCCCCCCAAATGCCCAGAATCAGTGCGATAACCGAAGCTACCTCAAACACCAATCCCCTTCTCAGGCCTTTTACAAAGCCATAAATCAGGGGAATTCCCAGGATGAGATCCAAATAATTTAAGCGGGTAAAAAAATCCATTTTATCAGTTGATAATCATCACTTTAACCATGGCAGAATTTTCGCCGGTTTTGTCGGAACAAAAGATGAGGTACACACCGGTGCCCACTTTCTGCCCATAAAAGTTTTTCGCATTCCACGAGGCTGTTCCCCCGTTTGAGGTGGTTTCATACACCAGGTTACCGCTAATGTCGGTAATTTTCACTTTGGTTTCTTCTACCAGGCCGGTTACAATAATATCTCCGGTATAATCTTCGCGCACCGGGTTTGGAAACACGCGCAAATCACTAAAGTCGGCTCCACCACCGGTTGCATCGCTGCGGTACGAGATAAGCCCTTTATCGGTAGCAATAAACACTTCCCCGGATTCATGGTCAATTTCTAAATCCAAAATGGTGTTGGATAGCAAGGG